>JANMMR010000195.1:0-13100 GCA_031373455.1 Rhodoferax sp. | reverse complement strand
AGACGCGCAGCAGGGCATGTCGAGCTGAATGCGCTCGTAAAACAGATTCAAAAAAACTAACTGCAAACGACGAACGTTTCGCACTCGCTGCTTAATTGCACGTGAGCCTCACAACAGCAAGCCGATAGGCTGGGCAAGGGTAACAAGACTGCAAAGTCGGGTTGTCCAGGCTGTGGGGTAATTTCATTCGGCTGGGTCTGCCTTGGGTAACTTAGGGCGGGCCGAGAAAATAGGTTGCTGGCGTTTTGTACAGCGTGCCACTGCGCGGTGCAAAAGGCGAGACTCAAATCAGACGGCTACACATGTAGAACTGTTCGAAGAAGGTTTGCGGACGGGGGTTCAAATCCCCCCAGCTCCACCAATTTGACCCGGCAAAAAGCCGCCAACGAATGTCGTTGGCGGCTTTTTTCCTTTAAGAATCAACAGCTTGTATGGTTGCCGGGGCTGCTTCAAAAAATTTACATAGGCGGGGCTTGATTCATAGCCGAACCAGGTGTAAATTACATACCAACTACTCGGTATGCAACGCCTGTGACCCATCCGAACCACCAATCCAAAGACAAGCTGCTGGACGCCGCCTTGCGGGAATTCCGCGTTCGTGGTTACGCAGCCACCACCGTAGACGACGTCTGCAACGCCGCTGGTGTGACCAAAGGCAGCTTTTTCCACCATTTCAAAAGCAAGGAAGAGCTGGCCGTGTTGGCAACCCGCCACTGGAACGATACAACCGGCGCCTTGTTCGCCCAGGCACCGTACCAGCAGATTGCCGACCCGCGTGAGCGTGTGCTCGCCTACATCGACTTTCGCGCCACCCTCCTGGAGGGCGAATTGGCAGACTTCACTTGCCTGTTGGGCACATTGGTGCAGGAGACCTTTGACAGCCACCCGGCCATCGGCACGGCTTGCTGGATCGGCATTGATGGGCACGCCCGGCAACTGGCCAAAGACATTGAGCAGGCGCGCGCCTTGTACGTGCCGCAGGCCGACTGGACCGCCGAAAGCCTGGCGCATTACACCCAGGCTGCGCTGCAAGGCGCTTTCATATTGGCCAAAGCGCAAGGTACCGCAAAGATTGCCGGGCAGTGCATTGCGCATTTGCACCGCTACGTCGAAATGTTGCTTGGCGTGCGCGCCCCAGGCAAGCTGTTGGAGCCAAGTCAGAGCGCGAACTGAACCCAAAAGCCAAACCCAAACCCAAACGAAGGGAATTCACATGACCACGAAAAACACCGTCCGTTTGCACCGCGTGTTGACGGCAAAACCCGAAAAAATCTACCGGGCTTTCCTCGAGCCCGACGCCATGGCGCGCTGGCTGCCGCCGAATGGTTTCACCTGCAAGATTCAACACATGGACGCGAAGGTCGGCGGCAGGTTCAAAGCCTCGTTCACCAACTTCACGACCGGCACGGTGATCAGCTTTGGCGGCGAGTACCTCGAACTGGTGCCGCACCAGCGCCTGCGCTACACCGACGTTTTTGACGACCCGAATTTGCCGGGTGAAATGCACGTGACTGTCGAGCTGAAAAAAGTCTCGATGGGTACGGAATTGACGGTCGTGCAGGAGGGCATCCCGGACGTCATTCCGCTCGAAGCCTGTTACCTGGGCTGGCAGGAATCGCTGCGCAACCTGGCGCGGCTGGTTGAACCCGAGATTCCCGGCTGACTGGCTGGAGAAATTGCCATGAGCCAAAACACGGGAAAAGTCAAAGCCATTCCAGACGGCATGAGCGCCGTCACGCCCCATCTGATCTGCGCCAACGCCTCGGCGGCGATCGCGTTTTACAAGAATGCCTTCAACGCCGTTGAAGAAAGCCGCCTGCCCGGACCGGACGGGAAGCTCATGCACGCGAGCATCCGCATCGGCGGCGCGCTGGTGTTCCTGGTGGACGAGATGCCGCAATGGGGCGCGCTGGGTCCGCTGGCGCTCAAGGGTTCACCTGTCACGATACACCTGATGGTCGAAGACGTGGACACCACCTTCGCCCAGGCAGTGGCAGCGGGTGCCAAGGTCACCATGCCGGTGGCCGACATGTTTTGGGGCGACCGTTACGGCCAGCTCGTCGACCCGTTTGGTCACCGCTGGTCAGTGGCTACCCACCAGAAGGATCTGACGCCCGAAGAGATTCAGCGGGGCATGGCTCAAATGAAATAAAGGAGTCTCACATGCTCAAAATTGGCATACAAAACGTGAATCACCCGGAAAAATTTTGGAAAAGGAAATCACCATGAACTATGTCGATGGTTTTGTGCTGGCGGTGCCTGCGGCCAACCGCGAGAAATACCTCAAACTCGCGGACCAGGCTGCGGCGGTTTTCAAGGAGGTTGGCGCCTTGCGGGTTGTGGAGTGCTGGGGCGACGATGTGCCCGAGGGCAAACTCACGTCTTTCCCGATGGCGGTAAAACGGGAAGTCGGCGAAGTGGTGGTTTTTTCCTGGGTCGAGTGGCCTTCCCGGCAAGTGCGCGACGAGGGCATGAAAAAGTTCATGGCCGACACCCGCCTGGCCGGCCATGAAATGGCCTTTGACGGCAAACGCATGATTTTTGGCGGGTTTCAGATGGTGGTGCAGGCCTAGCGCAACACCGCGCCAGTTCCTGCTGCGCGTCTCCCGAAGAGGTATCACTTCAGCTTGATGTGGGCCTGCTGAAATCGGCCTGAATCATAAAATTAACATCCATATCAACAATTTCGCCAAAATTGACAAAATGTTAACATGGGTGTTAATTATTGGTTTTTGAAGCCGGTTTTGACGAAAATTCAGGCAATTTTCAACCATCAAGTCACGTAATATGTGAGTTTATTGCTATTAATTTAATAGCATTTGGATTGAAACCCCTTCGGCCTTGAATTTCCGCCGCAGGGTCTAAATATCCTCACAGACAGTCACACAAACGTCGTCAAATAGGGCCTTCCACCGGCAAAGGTGGGGGGCTTTTTTGTGGGGTTTTTTCAGGTGATCACGGGTTTCTGGCAAGGCCTGGTACCCGCGTACATGCACTTTGGATCATCAAATTCGACCCAAATTAAGTATTTTTCCTTATTTATGAAGCTTTAAAAAGAATTATATTGCACATGTGCTTGGCGTTTTGTGCTCAAGCGATACGGAGAAATAGTTCATGAATCAGGTTTTGCGCCACCGGTTGACGCGATTTCTTGCCCTTTCTGGCATGGCGCTGCTTGCCGCTTGCGCCAGTGTCGGCACACCACCCGTGTCGCAAACACCAGCGGCATGTGACATGCAAGGCATTGGCCAGCTCAAAATCGACGCGCAGACCCAAATCATTGCCGTACAAAACTTCAAGGCTGGGGATGACGTGCGTTTGGCAAACTCTGCCGCGCCTCACGTGAAAGCGGCCGAGGATGTGTGCATGGTCAAGCTGGTGGTGGGCCCAGGCAACCCCGGACCGGCTGGCGCGCCCTCAAGCTCGCCTGGCATTGGCATCGAAGTATGGCTGCCGTCGCAGGCGAAATGGAACCAGACCATCCGCGCTTTTGGCAGCGGCGGCTGGGCAGGCGGGTTTTATGCCGACCCGACCCGCATTGGGCAAAGCGGCGGCGGCAACGAAATGTTTTTGGGCGCTGCGCAAAAAGGGTATGCCGTGAGCGGGTCTGACCACGGGCACGGCGGCACCGTCTCTGGCCGCAACGCTTCGTTTGCCATGAACCCGGACGGCTCCATCAATACCGCGTTGTGGCGCGATTTCGCAGACCGCAGCATGCTGGAGCAGGCCCTCAAAACCAAGGCGGTCGTCAGGGCGTATTACGGGCGGGCGCACGCAAAGGCATATTTCGACGGTTACTCGACGGGTGGCCGCCAAGGCTACAAGCTGGCGCAAAAACACCCGGAGCAATACGACGGCATCCTGGCTGGAGCGCCGGCTTTCAACTGGACCCGCTTCATCACGGCAGAGCTTTACCCGCAGGTGGCGATGCAACAGGAGCTTGGCCGTACCATTCCCAGCGCCAAATTACACGCCGCCAGCGCCATGGCTTTGCGCTCCTGCGGCGGCGCGCAGGCGAACTGGGGGTTTTTGCTCGACCCGCTGGCCTGCGCCTACAACCCCGCGCGCGACGCAGCCGCTCTGTGCGCAGGCGAAGCTGGTGAGGCCGGCGTACGCGGTGCCAACACCCAAGCCACCTGCCTGAGCCTGAAAGAAGCCCAGGTCATGAACAAAATTTGGTACGGCATGACCCGCGACGGCAGCGCGCCGGACCCCGCGCTGGACAATGGCCGCACCAGCACGCCAGCGCAGGGCCGAGGGCAAATCTGGTGGGGCCTGACGCGCGGCACCGATTTGACGGCTTTGGTTGGCGAACGAGCGCCATTCGCGATCGCCTCGCAAATGGTGGCGCTGTCTTTGCAGAACCCGCGCATCGCGCAAATGGGCATGTTCAGCAATGCCACCGGCAATGCCAATGATGGCTGGAAAGCGCTGAAGTACCCTGACCTGGTCAACGCTTTTGAACGCGGCTTGGGCCTGCAGGCGCAGTTTTTCGACATCAACACCGACTCGCCCGACCTTTCTGGCCTGCGTGACCGGGGCGCCAAGGTGCTGTCTTACCATGGCCTGTCAGATCAGCTCATCATGCCGCAGGGCTCGCTCAACTATTTCGACCGTTTGGCGCAGCAGATGGGCGGCGTGGACAAGGTGCTGGCCTTCAACCGCCTGTTTTTCATACCGGGCTTCGGGCACACGGGTTCGTTCAACTTCACAGCGTCGGTCGGCTTGAACGGCGCCGTTACCCCGCCCAGCGCCGTGCCCTTGCCGCAACCCGCCACGGGCCGCGATGAGTTGTTCAATGCCCTGCGGGACTGGGTGGAAAAAGGCATCGCGCCGGAGCGCATCGAGCTTGCGGCGGCTTCCGGCAGCTTGAGCCTGCCGATTTGCCTGCACCCCAAGAAACCGGTGTTGACGGGCGTGAACCCCAATGTGGCGGCAAGCTACACCTGCCGCTGATTGGCTGGCCGCAGCGTTTTCTAAGAGCCACAAACGCGCAATCTTTTGCGCAATCTTTTGAGCCTCACTCCAACTTGATGTTGGCCTGCTTGATCAGCACGCCAAAACGCTCAAACTCCTGCCGGTTGAGCTGGGCGAACTGCTCGGCGGTGAGGGTGCTGATTTCGCCGCCCAGGCCCTTGAGTTTGGCCTGCACGTCGGGTAGGCGCAGGATGCGGGTGAGCTCATTTTGCAGGCGGGCCATCACATCAGGCGGCGTGCCGGCCGTGACAAACAGGCCGTACCAGGTGCTCATCTCGAAACCGCTCACGCCGGCTTCGGCGAGTGTGGGCACCTGAGGCAGCTCGCTGCTGCGCGTGGCGCTGGTCAGAGCCAGGGGTTTGAGCTTGCCGGCCTTGATCTGGCTCATTGCCGACGAGGTGGTGTCAAACATGATCTGCACGTTGCCGGCAATCACGTCCAGGTGCGCCTGGCTGCTGCCTTTGTAGGGGATGTGCACACTTTGCACGCCGGCGGCCAGGTTGAAGCCTTCCCCGGCGATGTGCTGCGTGCTGCCCACACCCGACGAGGCGTATTTGAAATCGCCCGGTTTGGCTTTCATCTGCGCGACCAGCTCGCGCACGGTGTTGGCGGAAACCTGGCTGCCGACCACCAGCACATTGGGCACCGTGACGATCAGCCCCACCGGCGTGAGGTCTTTGATCGGGTCAAAGTTGAGCTTCATCAGGTGCGGCGCAATGGCCTGGCCGGTGTTGGTGGCCACCAGCAGGGTGTGGCCGTCGGGTTGCGCTTTGGCCGTGAGGTCGGCGGCGATGGTGTTGGACGCGCCGGGCTTGTTCTCCACCACAAAAGTGCCCTTGAGGCCGTCGGCCATCTTCTCGGCCAGCATGCGGGCGATGATGTCGGTGCCGCCGCCCGCATTGGCGCCGACCATGAGCCGAACCGGCTTGTTGGGGAACCCCTGCGCCATCGAAGACACGGGCGCCCACAACGAAACCAGGGCGAGCGTTGCCGCACACGCAGGGGCTGTCAGTGGCGTGACTATTTTCAGCAGGTTCATGGCTGTGTTTCCAGAAGGCGGTTTGAAGATTCGTGGGCCAAGCGGCGGCTTTGCCCCATGCGACAGGCCAGGTCGAAGGCGTTGAACATGGCGGAGGGTGTGGCAAGGCCGCGCCCGGCAATGTCATAGGCAGTGCCGTGCGCGGGGGTGGTGATCGCCACCGGCAGGCCGCCGTGCACGGTGACGCCCTGCTCAAAACCCATGAGTTTCATGGCGATCTGGCCCTGGTCGTGGTACATCGTGACCACGCCGTCGTAACCGCCCTCGGCCCGGATGGCGCGCACGAACGCGGTGTCTGCCGGAAAAGGGCCGTCAGCGGGAAAGCCTTGCGCAACGGCCAGTTGCACACCGGGTTCGATGATGCGGCCTTCTTCGTCGCCAAAATTGCCGTTGTCACCGTTGTGCGGGTTCAGGCCGCAGACGGCGACCCGTGGCGCGGCGATGCCGCTGGCCTGCAACGCCTCGGTGATCATGCGGATGGCGTTGGCCACGCCTTGTGCCGTGAGCAAATCGCTGACATCTTTGAGGGGCACGTGGGACGTGACGCGGGCCGTCCAGAGGTTTTTCAGTACGTTGAGTTCACCACACACGCCGGTGTAGCCCAGAAACTCGGCGAACCAGCGCAGCTCGTCTTCCTGGCGCATGCCGCCCAGGCGCAACGCGCCCTTGTTCAAGGGGGCAAAACAAAAAGCGTCAACCTGCCCCGTAGCGGCCAGCCGGGCGCCTTCAGCGAGGCCTTGCAGCAGAAAACGGCCGTTGTCGGCGCTGGCCACGCCCATGGGAAAAGCCGGCGCCGAAGCGCCCACCCAATCGTGCCAACGCACGCCCTGCGGGGGTGTGATGGCGCCGCGTTGGGCGATCAGCGTGACCTGCGCTTTTTGCAGGGTTTGCGGGTCATCCAAAAGCTTTTGAACCAGCTCGGGGCCAATGCCGGCCGGGTCGCCAGTGAACACTGCAATGGTGGGGCGGGTCATGGTGTCAGGGGGTCATGGATTTCACGTGATGGAGCGCTCTGGCTTAAGCCAGCCGCCAGTATGACAGAGGCCAGTCAACCCGCCAACGCCAGAACGATTGCCGCTTCGTCAACTACAGCCACTGCGGCTTCGCCAAGCTTGAAGACCGTGCCAGCCGGGGCGAACCCAACCACCTGCAAACCGGAAGGCAGTGTGAGGGCCACTTCGCCGCCTTTCAACGAACGCGACGACCGGCTGACGCGGCCATCAAGCCGGTTGCGGCCGTTTGCCGGGACCACCCGGGAAGTGACTGTCACGGCTGTCGCCTTGCACAGGGCCAGCACGGCCAGGCCGGGTTTGAGGCCCAACAGCTGCGCGCTTTCCCGTGTGATGCGCGAGCCGATGCGGGCGCCATCGTTCAACACAACTTCCACGCGCACCGCGCCGGCACTTGGCTTGAGTTTGTCAACGGTACAGGGCAATTGGTTGCGCATGCTGGTGCGCAGCGCCAGGGCGGCGAGATGGGGCAGGGTGCGCGCAGGGCCGCCCGCCGACGCAATTTCATGAAGCACGTCAACCCTGGCCCGATTGACCTTCTGCGCGGCTTCCAGCAGGCCAAGCCCGGCAGCGGTCAGGCGTGCGCCACCACCTCCCGCCCCGCCGACCAGGCGCTCGACAAGCGGCACCCCGGCCAGGTTGCTCAGGGTATCAATCGCCTGCCAGGCGGCCTTGTAACTCACGCCAGCAGCGCGGGCCGCCTGCGAAATGGAGCCCGCCTCGCCGATGCGCCGCAAGATGTCGATGCGTTTGTCGGCCGATTCATGGCCCAGTGCCTGTGACAACTGCAATCGGGTGGCTGCCAGCCGTGTCTGTGGTTTCATGGCGGGATTCTCCCTGATCGGCCTGGTACGTGCGCAGTGGTATTGAGCGACGTACCGAGTGGCGCAACGAGTGCGCAACAGCCTTGCCAAGTGGGTGGCCAGGCGGGTGTATATACTTCGCTATTCATAAATGGAATAGCGAAAATCAATGCCTCCATCACGTTTGTCCCCAATGAGGGCAGCCGGGTTTTTGCTCAGGCAGCTGGCAGCTTTTGGCCTTGCTGCCAGCGCGACGACGTTCGCCGGTGAGGTCCGCGTCGCGGTGGCGGCGAATTTCACCCTGCCCGCGCAATCCATTGCCCGCGCGTTCGAGCAGGAAACCGGACATAAGGCGCAACTGGCCTTTGGCTCTACAGGCCGGTTTTTTGCGCAGATAGCCAACGGCGCGCCCTTCGATGTATTGCTGGCGGCCGATGGTGAAACACCCCAGCAGCTTGAAAGGCAGGGCCTGGCTGTGGCCGGATCGGGCTTCACGTATGCAGTGGGGCGCTTGGTGTTGTGGAGCCGGAACCCGGCCTTGGTCGACGCCAAAGGTGATGTTCTGCAAGGCGGCAACTTCCCGCGCATTGCCATTGCCGACCCCAAGTTGGCGCCCTATGGCGCAGCTGCCTTGCAGACCTTGAACCGCCTGGGTCTCCTGAGCCGCCTGCAGCCCAAATTTGTGCAGGGTGAAAGCATCGCGCAAACCTATCAATTTGTGGCCTCGGAAAACGCCCCGCTCGGTTTTGTCGCGTTGTCCCAGGTGTTTGCCGAAGGCCGCCTGACGCAGGGCTCGGCCTGGGTCGTCCCCCAAGACTTGCACCAGCCGATCCTGCAGGACGCGGTTTTGTTGACCAAGGGCAGAACCAATGCCGCAGCAGCGGCTTTCCTCGTGTACTTGCGCAGCCCGAAATCGCGCGACACCATCCGCTCTTTTGGTTACGACCTGTGCAGCAGCCAGGCTTCATGCCGCTTGGCGCCCGGGGGTTCGCGATGAGTTTTATGCCCATGCTGCCGGAATTCGATGCCGATGCCTGGCAAGCCATCGGGTTGACGCTGAAACTGGCCAGTCTCACCACGCTGCTGCTGCTCGTGATCGCCACGCCCATTGCCTGGTGGCTCGCGCGCTCGCAATCACGCTGGCGCGCCCCGGTGAATGCGGTGGTCACACTGCCGCTGGTTTTGCCGCCAACCGTGCTGGGCTTTTATTTGCTCGTTGCGCTGGGGCCGCGCGGCACGATTGGGCAGGCCGCTGAGACGCTGGGCTTGGGCACCCTGGCGTTCACGTTCACCGGCTTGTTGATCGGATCGCTCATCTATTCACTGCCTTTTGCCGTGCAGCCGCTGCAGCGCGCCTTCGAATCCATGGGTGAGCGCCCGCTGGAAGTGGCCGCCACGCTGCGGGCGCGGCCGCTGGATGCCTTCGTTTCAGTGGCCTTGCCGCTGGCGCGCCCCGGATTTGTTACGGCAGCAATATTGACCTTCGCCCATACCATTGGCGAATTTGGCATGGTGTTGATGATCGGCGGCAACATTCCTGGCAAAACCCGCGTCATTTCAACGCAAATTTACGGCCACGTGGAGGCGATGGAATACGCGCAGGCGCATTGGCTCGCGGGAGGCCTTTTGGTGTTTTCATTTGTGGTGCTACTGGGGCTGTCGTTTTTGAACCGCCAATCCCGCAGCGCCAACGGCACGCGGGTCATGCCATGAGCGCGGTGGCCGGCAGCGGCATCCGCATCCGGCTGAACCTTCCGCGCGCGGATTTTCCGCTGGAGGTTGACGTGAGCTTGCCGGGCACCGGCATCACGGTGCTGTTTGGCGCATCAGGCTCCGGCAAGACCAGCCTTTTGCGCAGTGTCGCAGGGCTGGAGCGCGCGCAGAAAAGCCCGGGCGCGGCGGCACGGGTTGCCATTGGCGCCGAGGTGTGGCAAGACGACCAGGCTGGCATTTATTTGCCCACTTGGCGCCGGCCTTTGGGTTACGTGTTTCAGGAGGCCAGCCTTTTTGAGCACCTCGACGTGCGCGGCAACCTGGAGTTTGGGTTGAAGCGGGTCAAAACCGCCGAGGCAAAGGTGGCGCTGAACGCGGCAATCGAACTACTTGGCCTCTCCGGGCTGCTGGCTCGCGCCCCGCATCAGCTCTCGGGTGGTGAACGCCAAAGGGTGGCGATTGCCAGGGCTTTGGCGACGCAGCCGCGCCTGTTGCTGCTGGACGAGCCGCTCGCCTCGCTGGACGAGGCGCGCCGCAAAGACGTGATGCCCTGGCTGGAGCGCCTGCGCGACGAGTTGAACATCCCCATGTTGTACGTCACCCACTCGGCCGACGAAGTGGCCCGCCTGGCCGACACCCTGGTTGTGCTCGAACGCGGGCAGGTGAAGGCCTGCGGGCCAGTGGCCGAGGTGTTGACCGCAACTGGCGCGCCGCTGGTTCTGGGCGAAGACGTTGGCACCCTGCTGAGTGCCACGCTTGACGCACGCGACGAGCCTTGGCAACTCGCCCGCGTGTCATTTGGCGGCGGCAGCCTTTGGTTGCGCGACACCGGGCTGGCTATCGGACGACCGGTGCGTGTGCGCGTGCTGGCGCGCGACGTGAGCATTGCCACAGAAAAGCCCGCGCACACCAGCATCCAGAACCTGCTCTCCTGCGACATTGACGCGCTGACTGTGGATGGCCATCCCTCCCAGACCCTGGTGCGCCTGCGCTGCGGCGATGCCATCCTGATGGCGCGCCTGACCTCTCGCGCGGTACACGCCTTGCAGCTCGCGCCGGGGCAAACCGTGTGGGCGCAAGTGAAGTCGGTGGCGCTGGTCGAGTAGTTGGGAATGGATGCAGCGGTGCCGATTGAGGGCGCCCTATTTTCCCGGGCCAGCGGCAGAATTCTGCGGCTTGGGCCAGAAGCGGAATTTGTGTAAAACTTGTCATTCATGACCCAAAAAACACCGCCAGGGGGCGCCGACCGTGCCGACCGTGCCGCCTACCTGCCGCTTGAAAACGGCGATTTTCAGTCAACAGCGTTCACACGCGGCCCTTGGAACCCTGCGCACCAACACGCCGGGCCGCCGATTGCGCTGGTCTGCCGTGCGATTGAAAGGGCAGCCGCTGAACACGGCTTCACGCATGTGGCGCGTTTGACAGCGAACCTGCTGCGGCCGATTCCGATCACCCATTTGACTGTGGTGGTGGCAGCGGATTACATCGGCAAAGGCGCCGGGCATTTTTCTGCGCGCTTGCTCGGCGGCGGGAAAGAACTGGCCCGTTTCACAGCGGCCGTGCAGCGTGAGAGCGATCAGGTGCTGCCGGCGCATTTATCGGGTGCTTTGCCGGGCCATTCACCCGTGGCATTGCCTGCAACGCCCGCCGCTTCCGTGCCCGCACAATTTCCGTTTGCAGATGGGCAAGCGGGCTACGCGGAGCTGGTGGAGATCCGCGAAGCGCGCGGCAAAAATTTCAATGGCCCGTGTGCGGTGTGGTTCCGCCTGGTGCACCCGCTGGTCGCTGGCGAATTGACCAGCCCCTGCCAACGCGTTGCAGTGGCTGCCGACTCCGGCAATGGCATCAGCGCCGTGCTGGACTTCCGCCGTGATGTGTTCGTGAATTTTGATTTGACCATCAACCTGCTGCGCCGCCCGGTGGGTGATTGGATTTGCCTGGACGCGCAAACGTTTTTAGGCGCAAGTGGCAGTGGTTTGGCAGAGTCGAGGCTGTTTGATGAACACGGCTTGATTGGGAGGGCAACGCAAAGTCTGGCGGTTCGGATTGGAAAGGAAGTATAAAATCCGTTGCTTTTTTAATTTTATTAAATAAAATGACTAAAATATAGTCATAATTACTTATTAAAAATATAGCAAACTATTAAATAAATTCGTGACTTAATTGCCAATTGGCTTTGTCGATCAATTAATAAAAAATTTAATTACAACTTCGCATTCAGCACTTCCGCGTACGTAGGCGGCTGGCAGCCCGCGCGGGTGCAGTTGATGGCCGCTGCACACATCGCGTCGCGCAGGGTGTTTGCGACGCGTTCGGCGGGCGAGCGCGTGGTTTGCCCCAAGGCCCAATCACCCAGGCAGTTGCCCCAAAACGTGTCGCCAGCGCCAACGGTGTCGACCACTTTGACCTGCGGCACGTCGGCGTCGGCCGATTCACCGTCAACCTGCAGCCAGGCGCCGTTATTGCCGAAAGTCAGGGCCACGCGGCTGGCGCCTTGTGCGGTGAAATGGCGGGCGATGTGCACGGCGTTGGCGCGGCTTGGGGCCGCAAATCCCAGCAGTTCCAGGTCTTCATCGCTGGCTTTGAGCCAGTCGGCCAGTGCGGCGACGTCTTGCACGGCCTTCACGTAGGCGCTCAGGTTGGCGGCGAGTTTCGGGCGCAGGTTCACGTCAACACTGATGGTCCAGCCCAAGGCTTTGGCGCCCTTCAAAATGGCGGCGACTTTTTCATGCTCGGGTGGCACCAGGAGCAACGAGCCGGTGTGGAGGATTTTGGGGCCGTCGCCGGGCGCGCTGGACTGGAGCAGCGCCAAAACCTGGTCTACCGTGTAGTCGCGGTCGGCAATGCCTTCGCGGTAAAAACCGTAACTGGGTTGTCCGTTCGCGATTTGCACCACCGCGAGCGATGTTGGCAGGCGGCTGGGCGGCAACAGGGTTTGCACGCCGTCGGCGGCAAACTGCGCGCGCATCTGGTCGCCAAAACGGTCGGTCGACAAGGGGTTGATAAAGCCAACTTGCGCTGCGTTGACGGCCACTTCGCTGCCGCCCTGGCCTCGCAGTGCCGCAGCACGCGCCAGGTTGAACGGGCTGCCGCCCATGAACGGTTTGAGCGAACCGTCGGGCTGCGCGACGCAATCCATCAGCGCTTCGCCCAGCACCCAGATCTTTGCAGCCATGGTGACGCCCGTTATTTTTTCAGCAGGTGTTGGCGGCGCAACACGTCGATCCACACAGCCACGATCACCACCGCGCCAATCGCCATCATCTGCTTGAACTGCGATATTTCCATCAGGTTCATGCCGTTGCGGATCATGGTGATGAGCACCGCGCCCAAGAGGCTGCCCCACAGGCTGCCGCGCCCGCCAAAGAGCGACGTGCCGCCCAAAATGACGGCGGCGATGGCGTCAAGCTCAAACATCTGCGCCATCTTGCCGCTGGAAGAATCCATGCGCGCCATCAAGACGATGGCGCCCAGCGCACAGCTCAGGCCGCTGACCACATACACCGCCAGTTTGTACCAGCGGATGTTGATGCCCACCTGGCGCGCGCCCATTTCGTT
>JANMMR010000143.1:0-3991 GCA_031373455.1 Rhodoferax sp. | reverse complement strand
CCGAAAACCCATATTTTTATGAACTTTTCGGCACCCAAGTCACGTGAAATGGCGTTTTATTGCTATATTTATGATAGCGTTTGCTTGAAAAACCCCATCGTGCGCTCCCAGGCGAGGCGGGCGGCAGCGGCGTCAAAACGCGGGGTCGTGTCGTTGTTGAAGCCGTGTTGCGTGCCCGAGTACTGGTGCGCGGTGTATTTGGCGCCGGCGGCTTTGAGCGCGGCTTCGTAACCGGGCCAGGCGGCGTTGATGCGCTCGTCTACACCGGCGAAGTGGATCAACAAGGGCGCTTTGACTTTGGCCGCGTCTTCGGCCGGGGGGTGGTTGCCATAAAACGGCACGGCGGCGGCCAGGTCGGGCAAACGCGTGGCCAGGGTGTGGGCCATGCCGCCGCCGTAACAGAAGCCGACCACGCCGATTTTCCCGGTGCCATCGGCGCGGCCCTTGAGCAGGGCTGCGGCGGCGACAAAATCTTCCAGCGTTTTTTTCTGGTCCAGCTGCGCAAACAGGCTGCGCGCCTTGTCTTCGTCGCCCGGGTAGCCGCCCAGGGGCGTCAGCGCGTCGGGCGCGAAGGCCATGTAGCCATCAACCGCCAAGCGCCGGGCAATGTCTTCGATGTGCGGGTTCAGGCCGCGGTTTTCGTGCACCACCAGCACCGCCGGGAGTTTCCCCGTTGCATTGGCCGGGCGGCACAGGTAACCCTTCATCTTGCCGTAACCCGCTGTGGCGAATTCCAGCAGCTCGGTCTTGATGCGCGCGTCGTCCTTGGGAACCACCTGGCCCATCGCGAAATTGGGGCTCAGCGCTGCCAGCAGGCCCACGGCGGTGAGGCCACCCACCGCGAACTTCTGCGCCTTCTCGAGGAAGCCGCGCCGGTCGATGTTGCCGTGCACGTAGGCGTCAAAAAGAATCAGCAACTCCTGGTCAAAATCGTGGGCGGTCAAACGCGCCGCAGTGTGTTGCAGGGGGTGTTGCATCGTGAAGGCTCCTTAAAAAACGCAGGATAGCCGGACTCGCGCCCGAACGCAAAAGCCTCGATTACAGTAGGCCATCTTTTTTCCTTCCGCTTGTAACCGGGCGTTTTCATGCACATCCACCATGGCTGATTTCAGCACTTCCCACGCCGTCTTGCAACGCTCGGTGGACGCACAGCTGCTCGCAGGCGCCTCGTGCCTGGTGGTGAAAAACGGCGAAATACTCGATGCGTTTTGCACCGGCCAGGCCAACCGCGAAACCGGCGAAACACTGCGGCCCAACCACGTCCACCGCGCCTTCTCCAACACCAAACTCATCACCTCGGCGCTGACCTTGAAGTTCATGGACGAGGGCCATTTCAAGCTGGACGACGCCATCAAAAACTGGCTGCCCGAGTTCGGCCAGGTGCGGGTGTTGCGCGCGGGCGCAAGCCACATCGGCGACACCGAACCGCTGCAAACCGACATCACCATTCGCCACCTGCTCAGCCACACCTCGGGCCTCTCACACGGCGTGTTTGACCCGGGCACGGTGATCTACAAGGCCTACATCGAAGCCGGTGTGCGCTCGTCGGACTTGACACTGGCCCAGGTGATGCCAAAACTGGCCGCCCTGCCCTTGAGTTTTCAGCCCGGCTGTGGCTGGGACTACGCCATGGGCGCCGATTTGTTGGCACGGCTGATGGAAATCATCACTGGCCAGCCGTATGCCGAGATCCTGCAACAGCGCGTTTTTGACCCGCTGGGCATGGTGGACACCGGTTACGTGGTCAAGCCCGGCAACCGAGAGCGCCTGCTGCCGCTGTACCGGGCAAACGACCTGTTCAATCCTGGTCTTCCAGCGCTTCAACTGGCCGATAACGTGCCTTGGCCCGAGGCTTTTATCAAACCGGTGGCGCGCCAGGCGGGCACGGGCGGCACCGTGACCACGCAGGGCGACTTCATGCGGTTTGTACAGGCCCTGACCAACGGCGGTTTTCTCAAACCCGCCACGCTGCGGGAAATGTTGCGCGACCAGGTTCCATCGCAATACGGCGTGCATTTCCAGCACCTGGGCGTTATGCCGCACCTGGGGTTTGGTTTGGGCGGCGCCGTCACGCGCGCCCCTTCGGCCTTGCAGCCGAATTCACCGGCAGGGGAATTCCAATGGGGCGGCCTTGCTGGTACCCACTGGTGTTATTGCCCGTCTACCGGCGTCGCGATCGTTCAGATGGCGCAGCGGCACTTTGGCTTCTGGCATCCGTTCTGGTTTGAGTACAAAGCGGCGGTTTACCAGGCGCTTGCGTGACACGGGTGTTGCGCGGCGCCCGCTAATATCCGCAGGTCAAAAAAAAATGGAGCCCCCATGAGCGAGCTGCTGAGTTACCAATTCGACGCGGGCATCGCCACCGTGACACTCGACGACGGCAAAGCCAATGTGATGAGCCTGCCCATGCAGGCGGCCCTCAACGCTGCGCTGGACCGCGCGCTGGCGGACAAGGCCGTGGTCGTCATCACCGGGCGCCCCGGCATGTTTTCAGGCGGCTTTGACCTGAACGTGTTCAAGACCGACCCCAAGGCCTCGGTGCAAATGCTCGAAGGCGGCGCGCGGCTGGCGCTGCGGCTGTTGGGCCACCCGCACCCGGTGATGATCGCGTGCAGCGGGCATGCGGTGGCCATGGGCTGCTTCCTGATGCTGGGGGCCGACTACCGCTTGGGTGTGGACCAGGGCCAGGTGGGCACGGGCCCCAATTTTCGCATCCACGCCATTGAAGTGCAGATTGGCATGACATTGCCCTACTTCGCGCTGGAATTGTGTCGCCAGCGCCTCACCCCTGCACACTACAGCCTGGCCTGCACCACCGCCTGGCCCTACACACCCGCGCAGGCGGTGCAGGCCGGTTTCCTGGATGAAGTGGCCGCGCCCGAGCAGTTTGCCACCCGCGTGCAGGAGCGGGCGCTGTACCTGAGCAAGTTGCACCAGGAAGCCTTTACGGCCACCAAGCAGAAACTCAAACAGCCCAT
Organism: Rhodoferax sp.; assembly: GCA_031373455.1. GTDB lineage: Bacteria > Pseudomonadota > Gammaproteobacteria > Burkholderiales > Burkholderiaceae_C > JANYCG01. The sequence goes on along the minus strand of JANMMR010000143.1, from coordinate 1,013 downwards.
CATCGACACGCTGGAGGCCGCCATCCGCACCGACGTGGCGGCGTGGACCGAGCGGTTTTTGAAACAGGGTTGAGGGATCTGAGGGGCTTGATGGGACTGAGAGGCAGGTCTGGCCTCGCGGTCAGGCTTTCGCCGCGTCCAAAATGGCGTTGAAGCTTGGGCTTGGACGCATCACAGCGGTCACCTTTTGCGGGTCGGCCATGTAGTAGCCGCCGATATCCACTGGCTTGCCCTGCACGGCCTTCAACTCGTCGGTGATCTTCTGCTCGTTCTCGGTCAGCGCTTTGGCCAAGGGTGCGAAATGGGCCTGCAAAGCCTTGTCTTGCGTTTGCGCGGCCAACTCCTGCGCCCAGTACATGGCCAGGTAAAACTGGCTGCCACGGTTGTCGAGCTGGCCGGTCTTGGGCGACGGGCCCTTGTTGTTGTCCAGCAGTTTGCCGGTGGCGTCGTCCAGGGCCTTGGCGAGGATTTTGGCTTTCTCGTTGCCGGTCTTCAGCCCCAGGTCTTCCAGCGACACAGCCAGGGCCATGAACTCGCCCAGAGAATCCCAGCGCAGGTGGTTTTCTTCCACCAGTTGCTGCACATGCTTGGGCGCGGAACCGCCGGCCCCCGTTTCGTACATGCCGCCACCGGCCATCAGGGGCACGACGGACAACATCTTGGCGCTGGTGCCCAGCTCCATGATGGGAAACAGATCGGTCAGGTAGTCGCGCAGGATGTTGCCTGTGGCGCTGATGGTGTCCAGCCCGCGAACCACGCGCTCCAGCGTGTAACGCATGGCGCGCACCTGGCTCATGATCTGGATGTCCAGGCCCACCGTGTTGTGCTCGTGCAGGTACATCTTGACCTTGGTGATCAGCTGCGCTTCGTGCGGGCGGTACTGGTCGAGCCAAAACACCACGGGCATGCCCGAGTTGCGCGCCCGGCTCACGGCCAGCTTGACCCAGTCGCGGATGGCAGCGTCTTTGCACTGGCACAGGCGCCAGATGTCGCCTTCTTCCACCTCTTCGCTG
>JANMMR010000112.1:0-7952 GCA_031373455.1 Rhodoferax sp. | reverse complement strand
ATTTGGTGGAGGTAAGCGGGATCGAACCGCTGACCTCTTGCATGCCATGCAAGCGCTCTCCCAGCTGAGCTATACCCCCTAACCTTTGACGACGCTGCAATGCATCGCCGTCAACTTCCGAGCCTCTCATTATATCGTGTTTTTTAAAGCACACTCAAGCGGTTCAATCTCGCCAGCACGTCTTCACGCACCATGAGCTCCAGCATCGCATCTACCGCAGGCGTTTGATTACTGCCCGCCACCAAAAATCTGACCGGCATGGCCAATTGCGGCATTTTCAAGCCAAACTCGCCCAACGTTTGCTTCATCGCTTGTGAGATCGCCACTTTGTTCCATTCGCAGGTTGTCAGTATTTCAGCGAATCGCAGAATCGGCGGGCGAATTTCAGCCGGAACCTTTAGGTCGATGTCGGCTGCGGCGGGGTGAATTTGGGTAACAAGCAGGATCAACCATTCTGCCAACTCCACCAAAGTGCTGCATCGGTCTTTGAACAAGGCACATCCGCTCAGAATTCGCGATTCATCCATCGGAACGACACCTTCGCGCACCAAGAATCGACGCACAGCCTGCGCCAACGCTTGGTCAGGCATAGCCTTAAGATGCTGCGCGTTCACCCAGCGCAATTTTGCTTCGTCAAACTGCGCGGCGCTCTTGCCCAGATGATCCAGATTGAACCAGCTGACAAATTGCTCGCGGGTGAAAATTTCGTCGTCGCCGTGGCTCCAGCCCAGCCGCGCCAGGTAATTGACCATGGCGTCGGGCAGAAACCCCTCGTCCTCAAACTGCGTCACGGGCTTGGCGCCATTACGCTTGCTCATCTTTTCACCCTGCTCATTGAGCACGGTTGGCAAGTGGGCATACACCGGCGGCTCCTTGCCCAGCGCCTTGAAGATGTTGATCTGGCGCGGCGTGTTGTTGACGTGATCGTCGCCGCGAATCACGTGGGTGATGGCCATGTCGATGTCGTCCACCACCACACAGAAGTTATAGGTCGGGGTGCCCACTTCGCCCAGCGGCGCGGGCCGCGCAATCACCAGGTCATCCAGCTCGCCGTTGCTGATCTCGATGCGCCCCTTGACCTTGTCGTCCCAGACGACGGTACCACCCTGCGGGTTCCTGAAACGCAAAACCGGTTGCACGCCTGCCGGAACCAGTGGAAGGGTTTTTCCCGGCTCGGGCCGCCAGGTGCCGTCGTATTTGGGTTTCTCTTTGGCGGCCATCTGCCGCTCGCGCAGTGCGTCCAGTTCGGCCACGCCCATGTAACACGGGTAAACCTTGCCCTCGGCGATCAACCCGGCCAGCACTTCCTTGTACCGCGGAATGCGCTGCATCTGGTAGAACGGGCCTTCGTCGTGGTTCAGCCCGAGCCAGGCCATGCCTTGCAAGATCACATCGACGGCAGCCTGGGTGGAGCGGTCTTCGTCGGTGTCTTCAATGCGCAAGATGAAGTCGCCGCCGGTCGAACGTGCAAACGCCCACGGGTACAGGGCCGAGCGGATGTTGCCCAAATGGATAAAGCCCGTGGGCGACGGGGCAAAACGGGTGCGGGTCTTCATGCGGGATTGGGCAAGGCCAGGCGTGAGGTGTCGTCCTCGGGCTCGTCACCCTTCACGCGGTTTTCATTCAGGCGGGCGATATCGGCGGCAAAAATGTCGCCCGTGACGTAGACGCCGTCAAAACAGGACGCGTCAAACCCGGTGATCGATGGCCGCAACTTGCCGATGGCTTTTTTCATGCCCTCCACATCCTGGTAAATCAGCGCGTCGCAGCCGATGATCTTCTGGATCTCGGCCACGCTGCGGTCATGTGCCACCAGCTCTTCGGCGGTCGGCATGTCGATGCCATACACGTTGGGGTAACGCACCGGCGGCGCCGCGCTCGCGAGGTACACCTAGCGCGCGCCGGCATCGCGTGCCAACTGCACGATCTCCTGGCTGGTGGTGCCGCGCTCGATCGAGTCGTCCGCCAGCAGCACGTTGCGCCCCTTGAATTCGCTGACGATGGCATTGAGCTTCTGGCGCACCGACTTTTTGCGCACCGATTGCCCCGGCATGATGAAGGTGCGACCCACGTAGCGGTTTTTCACAAAACCTTCGCGGTAGGGCAAGCCGAGCAGCTGTGCGAGCTGGGCGGCGCTGGGCCGGCTCGACTCGGGGATCGGAATGACGACGTCAATTTCATTCGGTGGCACAGTGGAGATCACCCGCTTGGCCAGCGCCTCGCCCAGGTTCAGGCGCGCCTGGTAGACCGAAATGCCGTCCATCACGGAATCGGGCCGCGCCAAGTAGACAAATTCAAAAATGCAGGGGTTCAAGACCGGCTTGTCTGCGCACTGCTCGGCGTGCACCTTGCCGGCCAGATCGATGAACACCGCTTCGCCGGGCTCAACGTTGCGGTCAAAACGGTGGCCAGTGCCTTCGAGTGCCACCGATTCGCTGGCCAACATCACCGTGCCCGCGCCTTCTTCGCCACTCTTGCCCATGCACAGCGGGCGAATGCCAAACGGGTCGCGAAACGCCAGCACGCCGTGCCCGGCAATCAGCGCCACCACCGCGTAGGAGCCGCGCAGGCGCCGGTGCACATTGCGCACGGCGGCGAAGATGTCGGCCGCTTGCAGGGGCAGGCCCCGCGTGGTTTTTTCAATCTCGTGGGCCAGCACGTTCAACAGCACCTCGGAGTCGCTCTCGGTGTTGATGTGGCGGTGGTCGGTGCTGAAGAGCTCCTGCTTGAGCGCCTTGGCGTTGGTCAAATTGCCGTTGTGCACCAACACGATGCCAAACGGCGCGTTCACGTAAAACGGCTGGGCCTCTTCCTCGCTGTAGGCATTGCCGGCGGTTGGGTAACGCACCTGGCCGAGGCCGCAATTTCCCGGCAGCGAGCGCATGTTGCGGGTGCGAAAGACATCGCGCACCATGCCCTTGGCCTTGTGCATGAAAAATTTGCACTCCTGCTGGGTGACGATGCCTGCCGCGTCCTGCCCGCGGTGCTGCAACAGCAAGAGCGCGTCATAGATGAGCTGGTTGACAGGGGCGTTGCTGACAACGCCGACGATTCCGCACATGAGGGCGTCCTTATTTCAATTCGACAATCAGCGTGCCTGGCAAGTCGGCGGGCAACATCAAGGCAACATCTTGGCGAAATCGGCCGGCAAGACCGGCTTGAGCCCCTTGAGCGTGGCCGTCAGCGCGGAAGCGCCGATGGATTCTTTCCACCAAAGCGCGGTCTTCAAGGGCGTCATCGCCACCACCACGGCAATCGCCAGCAGCACCACCAGACCCCGCACCAGGCCAAACACGGCGCCCAGAATGCGGTCAATCGGCGCGAGCCCCACCACGGTGACCAGTTTTTTCACAAAAAGCGCGACCAGGCCGCCGGCAAAGAGGGCCAGGATGAAAGTAACCACGAACCCGGCCGCGTAACGCACACCGTCACCCGCGCCCGACATCGGCAAAAGGCGCGCCACGTCGGCCGCGAACCACTGCGCCACCACAAAGGCCACGACCCAGGCCGCCAGTGAAATCAGCTCGTACACCAGACCCCGCCACAGGCCAAAAAGCATGGACAAAATCAGCGCGGCCAGAAACACCCAGTCCAGCATCGCGACGTGAAGGACGGTTTGTGTCATGGGCACAGCCGATCAAAGGACGAGGATTGCCGCAGGCAAATCAAGCGATTTCACCTTTTGCGCCACCCGATCGGCCTCGGCCTTGTCGGAAAACGGCCCGACCCGCACCCGTGTGCGCTGGCCGTCTTTGGTTTCGACCACCTGGGCGTAGGTTTTCAGCCCGGCCGACTCCAGCTTGGCGCGCGCTTCCTTGACGCGCGCGGCGTCGGAATAGGCGCCGACCTGAACCACAAAGCGGCCACTGCCTTTGGCGTCTGCTGCGGTGTCGCTGGTGCTGGCCGGTTTTTCTACCGGGGTGGCTTTGGCAGCCGCCGCAGCGCCGGCCTTGCCGTCCAGCAAGGCCAGGGCGCGGTCACCGTCTTTTTCTATTTTTTCAGATTTATATGGTAAATTAGCTTCTTTTTTAATCTCTATTGATTCTTTTTTGGTAGCAATATTTCCATCATTTACCTGACTTGATGGTGTTTTATTTTTAGCGGCTTCAGTATCGGTTATTTTTTTCTCGTTTTCAGTGCTGGGCACCACGGGGGCTGCCACCACCGGCGCGGCGTTGGGTGCTTCTTGCGGCGGTGCCGGGCTCGCTGTTGGCGGCGCCAGTGGTTTCACCTTGGCTTTGTCCGGAATGTCGATGGCGATATCGACCGGGATCGGCCGCGGCTGGCTGTCAAACAGCAGGGGGAAACCAATCACCCCCGCGAGCACCAGCACGGCGGAGCCGATCAGGCGGAAGGTGGCCCGTTTGCGCATCGCTTCGACACTCTCACCCTGGGCCGGTAGCCCGGGGTGGTCGTCAGCTGATTTGCGGAACTTGAAAAATGCCATGGAATTCAAAACGGGTGGTCAGAACATCAATACGCCAGGTGCACTTTTTCGGGGGTTTTCGGGGCTTTTTCGGTGCTGGATTCGATGCTGTTTTCGACGCTTGTGTCAGAGGTTTTCAGCGGCTGGGCCTCAAGTGTTTGGCATCAATCCGGGGCAGGCCTTCTTGCAACACGCCACCCACCGTGAAAAACGATCCGAAGACGACGATTCTATCAGCGGGGTCTGCGCCGGCCAGTGCCGCCCGCAGCGCCGCCATGGGGTCTTTGAAGCGCTCGACGGGCTTTGATTGGGGGGTTTGGCCGGGGCGCGCGCTTGCGTCAGTGAAGGCGCGGATGCGGGCTTCAAGCTGCAAGGCCGTCGCCGCGCGGGGCGTTGGCAAATCGCTGCAATACCAGTGGTCGACCAGCGGACCAATGCGCTGAAGGATGGTGTCGAGGTCTTTGTCGGCCATCGCACCAAACACGGCGCGGGTGCTCGGGTAAAAACCCATCGCGTCCAGGTTGGCCGCCAGCGCCGCCACCGCGTGCGGGTTGTGCGCTACATCGAGCACCAGCGTGGGCTGGCCCGGGATGATCTGGAAACGCCCCGGCAACTCGACAAACGCCATGCCGTTGCGCACGGCCTGGGCCGTTACCGGCAGGCGCTCGCGCAGGGTGTTCAGCGCCGCCAGTACGCCCGCCGCGTTGACCAGCTGGTTCGCGCCGCGCAGCGCCGGGTAAGCCAGACCGCTAAAACGCCGCAGTGGTTGAGCCCCCACGCTAGTCGCTTCGCGTACTGCGCTGCCCCCCAAGGGGGCTGTGCCGCCTTGGGGCGGCCCGGCGGGAAATTGCACCCCCACGCTAGCCACTGCGTGTGCTTCGCTGCCCCCCAAGGGGGTTGTGCCGCCTTGGGGCGGCCCGGCGGCGGCACGCCCCCCTGCCCAACCCCATTGCTGTTTGTCGCCCATGGTCTTGAAGTCGCGGCCGGCTTGCCACACCACCGCACCGATAGCCGCCGCATGGGTCGCAATGCTCGCGGGCGGCATCGGGTCGCTCACCACCACGGGTTTGCCGGCGCGCATGATGCCAGCCTTCTCAAACCCAATCGCCTCACGCGTGTTGCCCAGCAACTCGGTATGGTCCAGGTCGATGCTGGTGATGATGGCGCAATCGGCATCGATGATGTTCACGGCATCCAGCCGCCCGCCCAGGCCCACTTCCAGAATGGCCACGTCAAGCTTGGAGCGGGCCATCACGTCCAGAATGGCGAGGGTGGTGAATTCGAAATACGTGAGCGAAACGACATCGCCACCCTGCGTGCGGGCGCGCTCCACGGCCGGGAACGACGCCACCAGCTCGTCAGCGGCAACCGCTTCGCCCGAAAGCCGCAGCCGCTCCTCAAAGTGCACCAGGTGCGGCGAGGTGTAAACGCCGGTCTTGTAACCGGCCTGCGTGAGGATCGATTCCAGCATGGCGCAGGTGGAGCCCTTGCCGTTGGTGCCGGCCACCGTGATCACCGGGCAGGTCAACTGCAGGCCCATGCGGTCGGCCACGGTTTTGACGCGATCCAAACCGAGCTCAATCGCGCTCGGGTGCAGTTGTTCGCAGTAACTCAGCCAGTCTTGCAGGGTCTTCATACAATCGAAAATTGGGCACCATGAATGGCCACCGTATTGGGGCAAGCGCAGATTGTCACGGCATTCACCCATTGCTCTCCAATGAACTTTTGATCGATACCGCATGAAACCCTCACCCGCCGTGCCGGTCGTTTTTGGCATTCCCAATTGCGACACCGTCAAAAAAGCCCGCGCCTGGCTCACAGACCATGGTGTGGACTACCAGTTTCACGATTTCAAGAAGCAGGGCTTGCCGCTGGACCAAGTGGACGCCTGGATCGACGCTCAAGGCTGGGAAAAACTCCTGAACCGGCGCGGGCCGACCTGGCGCAAGCTCGATGCCGCCGTGCAGGCCAGTGTGGTGAGCGCCGCCAGCGCCAAGGCCGTGATGCAGCAAAACACCAGCGTGATCAAGCGCCCAGTGGTGCAGTGGCCCGATGGCCGGATCACGGTCGGCTTTGACGCGGCCACGTGGGAAGCCCACAAACGGCCCGTCTAAAATCGGCGCCATGACCACCTCCACTTATGACAATGTCACCGCACATTTGAGCAACGTCGCCGTTGCGACCCAGGCCAATGTTTATTTCGACGGCAAATGTGTCTCCCACGGCATCACCTTCGCGGACGGAACCAAAAAATCCGTTGGCGTGATCCTGCCCGCCACCCTCACCTTCAACACGGGCGCGCCCGAAATCATGGAGTGTGTTGCTGGCAGTTGTGAATACAAACTGGCGGGTTCAGACGCCTGGGTGAAGTCTTCACCGGGCGAGAAATTCAGCATCCCGGCCAACTCCAAATTCGACATCCGCGTCAGCGACAGTTACCACTACATCTGCCATTTCGGTTAACCAGAAAAAGAACAAACGCAGCATGGCCACCATCCTCCAACATCTCCCGCTGAATCAAAAAGTCGGCATCGCGTTTTCTGGCGGGCTTGACACCAGCGCCGCGCTGCACTGGATGAAACTCAAGGGCGCCGTGCCCTACGCCTACACCGCCAACCTGGGCCAGCCCGACGAGCCGGATTACGACGAGATTCCGAAGAAGGCGATGGAATACGGCGCTGAAAAAGCGCGCCTGGTCGATTGCCGCAGCCAGCTCGCTGCCGAAGGCATTGCCGCGCTGCAGGCCGGCGCCTTTCACATCAGCACTGCCGGTGTGACCTACTTCAACACCACACCGCTGGGCCGCGCCGTGACCGGCACCATGCTGGTGGCGGCGATGAAGGAAGATGACGTGCACATTTGGGGCGACGGCAGCACCTTCAAGGGCAATGACATCGAGCGTTTTTACCGCTACGGCCTCTTGACCAACCCGAGTTTGAAAATCTACAAACCCTGGCTGGACCAGCTGTTCATTGACGAGCTCGGTGGCCGCGCCGAAATGTCGGCGTTCATGACGGCCGCCGGTTTTGGCTACAAGATGAGCGCCGAAAAAGCCTACAGCACCGACAGCAACATGCTGGGCGCGACGCACGAGGCCAAAGACCTGGAGAACCTCAACACCGGCATCAAGATCGTCAACCCGATCATGGGTGTGCCGTTCTGGAAAGACGACTGCGTGGTCAAGGCCGAAGAAGTGCGCGTGCGTTTTGAAGAAGGCCAGCCGGTCGCGCTGAACGGCAAAACCTTTGCCAACACGGTCGATTTGATTCTGGAAGCCAACCGCATCGGCGGCCGCCACGGCCTGGGCATGAGCGACCAGATCGAAAACCGCATCATCGAGGCGAAAAGCCGCGGCATTTACGAAGCGCCCGGGCTTGCGTTGCTTTTTATCGCGTATGAGCGCCTGGTCACCGGCATCCACAACGAAGACACCATCGAGCAATACCGCGACAACGGGCGCAAACTTGGCCGCCTGCTGTACCAGGGCCGCTGGTTTGATTCACAAGCCATCATGTTGCGCGAAACC
>JANMMR010000086.1:0-3407 GCA_031373455.1 Rhodoferax sp. | reverse complement strand
ATGGAGAGGCTGCCCTGGCGGCCGGGTTTGCCGTCGCCCACCACCATGCTCGGCCAGGTCAGGCCGGGGATGCTCTCGGCGCCGCGAAACAGGCGCGGAAAACGGTCGATCTCGCTTTGCATGTCTTCCTTGCCGCGCTCCTTGATGAGCTCCAGCGTGCCGCGGCTGGCGATGATTTCCGTCGCGCCCTCGGCCACATAGGCGCTGGCGCCCAACACCCGCACCGCGTGGTAATGCGTGAGCAGCACGTATTTGATCGGCTTGTCGCTCACCGTTCGGATCTTGGCGATGAGGTCTTGCGCCATCGCCGGTGTGGCGGTCGCGTCGCTCACCATGATGCAACTCTCGCCAATGATGACGCCGCTGTTGGGGTCGCCCTCGGCGGTGTAGGCCCAGCAGTGCGGGCTCAACTGCTCGAAGGTGATTTTTTTGTCCGACAGATCGGCTTGGGAGGCAAAGGCTTTTGGGGCTGTGGTCATGGGGTGTTTGGTGTGTTTGGGGAATGACGAAATGATGTCGCGGCTGTGCCGCGTTGATGACGAAATGACTTAACTTCTGGATTGCTGACTGCCATCATTTTGTCATTGAAGCGTCGCCAGACGCAAAGTCATTGCGTCATCGCCCCGGTGCAGAGCCACGCGAGCACGCGGGCGTCGACCTCAGGCTTGGGCAAGCTGGCATCGAGCGCCAAGACACCGGGCTCACGCGATGGGTCTTCCAACGCCTCGAACTGGCTGGCGACGAGGCTTGGCGGGTAAAAGTGCCCGGCGCGTTTGGCCACCCGGCGCAGCGATTCTTCTGGCGTGATGGCCAGGTGCACGAACCGCAGGTGTGGCGTGTTGCCGCGCAGCACGTCGCGGTAACGGGCCTTGAGTGCCGAGCAGGTCAACACCGCGCCTTGAGGGCGGCTGGCCAGCTCGCCGGCAAGGATCTGCAGCCAGCCGGCCCGGTCGTCGTCTGTGAGGGCCGTGCCTTGCTGCATTTTTTGGCGGTTTGAAGCCGGGTGGAAGTCGTCACCTTCGATCAAGGCCAAGTCCAGCGCCGCCGCCAGCCGCCGACCGACGGCCGATTTGCCGCAACCCGCTACGCCCATCACCACGACATGAAGCCCCCACGCTCCGCCGCTTCGCGGGTCGCTGCCCCCCGAGGGGGCTAATTTCCCTAGGGGCGGCCCGTCGGGAAATTTCGCCCCCACGCTCCCCACTTCGTGTGGGTCGCTGCCCCCCGTGGGGGCTAATTTCCCTAGGGGCGGCCCGTCGGGAAATTGCATCGAGCTCATTTGAGGCTCCCTTTTTGATCTGCCAGCCCGTTTTCCAGAAGCGCGATCACCTGCTCGGCGAAGTCGGCGTAACTCATCGCGCCTTGGGGTTTGAGCCAGGTGAAGGTCCAGTTGATCATGCCAAACAGCATCATCGCCACGGCGGTCTGGTTGGCGTCGGTCACGCGCGCGGGGTAGGCGCGGCACAGGAAACGCGTGACGGCGGCGACCACGTCGCGCTGGCGGTCCAGGATGACCTCGCGCTGCGCCGGGCCCAGGTGTTTGGTGTCGTTCAGGAGCGCGACATGCCGCGTGGCAGAGCTTTCGTATTCGGCGAGGAAAGCGCGGATCAAGGCCTGCAGGGTGGCGCGGTCGTCGAGTTTTTTGCGCTGGGCCGCAGCTTCGACCTGCCCGATCAGGCCCAGGAGGCGCTGGGTGTGGCGCTCCAGCAGGTCAAACAAAATCGCCTCTTTGGAGCCGTAGTAGTGGTACAGCCGCGCCTTGGAGGTGCCGCTGGACGCAGCCACCCCGGCCATGCTGGCGGCCGGGTACCCGGTGGCGGCAAAACATTCGGCGGCATGGTTCAATATGTCGTCGCGCCGTTGCTCGAAACTCTCGGATTTGGGTCGGGCCATGGCGCAATTATCACGGAGCGTTGTGTATGGCTGTCAGCAAGGAATTCGCCGACTACTGTTGTGATCTGCTCGCAGGAGTGGGCCCGTGTGCCGCCAAACGCATGTTTGGGGGCTGGGGCCTGAGCGTTGACGGCATGAGCATCGCCTGGTTGATCGACCTGGGACAGGGCGAAAGACTCTGGCTCAAAACCAACGACAACTTGCGCAGCGCGTTTGAAGCGGCTGGTTGCGAGCAGTTCCGGTATGAATCGAAGGGCCGGATGGTTACGGTGAACCACTTCGCCCCGCCCGAGGAGGCGATGGAGTCCGCGCCACTGATGTTGCCTTGGGCGCGTCTGGCGCTGCAGGCGGCGCTTCAGGCACAGGCCGCGAAAGCCGCGAAAGGCGTGAAACCGGCAAGAATCACGAAGGCGACAAAGCAAGCAAAAGCCGGGAAACCCGCGAAACCTGTGAAAAAGGCCACACCCCGCAAATCCGTCAAATAATTAACACCCATGTTAATTATTTGACGATTTCGGGCGGATTTTCAAAAAAATCAAGCTTTTTCGGCTCTCAAGTCACGAGGAATGGCCATTGTTTGCTAAATTAATAATAGCAATACCGGCAACCGGTAAATTCGCCTCCACCCCGCTCATGGTGGGTTCGACTCCAGCTGCGGCAACACGCGGCCCCGGCCTGCCACCAGAAACTCGCCCAGCCCGGCCACACCGGCAACCAGGTGACCCAGCGCGAGCGCCACATGCCACAGGGCTTGCCCGAGTTCACGCAGCGGCTCACCCACGGCGCGCTGCAGGCGGGCGCGGGCGGCGGCGCTGGCGCTGGCGTGAACCGGTTCGGGCTGCGCGGCGGACAGCGCGTCCCAGGAGAAAAACGCGCCGTCTGGCTCAGACGGTGCGAGTCGCGTGGTCGTAGCCGGCAGCTTGCACGCTGCACGGCTCCAGGGCTCGATCACCACACCCTGCCCGGCTGGCAATGTCAGATGTTCCCCGGCGGCCAGCACGCGGTCGCCCAGGTCGTTGGCGGGGCCGCTGTGCGGGCCGTCGAGCGTGGCCCAGACGCGGCCCGCGTTGATGCGCAACACGGCGGCTTCCTTGCCGCGCAGGTGCACGGCGTGGCCGCGGCGCAGGTGCCAGCTGCCGGCCGGCTGGCGGGTGTGCAGCAAGGCCGGGACAGCCAAAGCGGCCAAAGCGGCGTTAGCGGTGTGCGTTTGCGGTGTGTTCATGGGGCTCTCCAATCGGGTCAACACGGGATCGAAATAATTCGATATGGGAATGAATCATCTTCCTTCCATCATTGCGCGTCCAATGAAAATGGTGGAAACTATTGATGCGATTTCAGTATGAATAGCCCCAACCCGAAACACCATGCAACACTCCCAAACCCATCTGCGCAGCCGGCCGGTCTCGGCGGGCCACCTGCGCGCCTTTGAAGCGGTGGCACGGCACCTCAATTTCCGCGCCGCGTCGGAAGAGCTGGCGCTCACGCAATCGGCCGTGAGCCGGCAGATCCAGGCG
>JANMMR010000075.1:0-4107 GCA_031373455.1 Rhodoferax sp. | reverse complement strand
AACAGGCCGACCACCGCGTTGGCGGTGAGCCAGCGGCCTTCGATCAGGCGTTTCAACATGCGCTGGCCGTCGGCGTAAACACGCACCGCCTCGCTGCCCACCACCTCGTCTTTCAAGATCGCCGGAAAGGGGCCGGCCAGGTCCCAGGTCTGGAAAAACGGGCCCCAGTCGATAAGTTGCGCCAGCTCGGCGAGGTCGAAATTCTTGAAAACGCGTCGGCCGATGAATTTCGGCGTGGTGACCAGGTGTGTTGACCAGTCGATCGGTGTTTTGTTGGCGCGCGCCTTGGCCAGCGGCCACAGCGGGGTGACTTTTTTGTTGGCGTGCTGCAAACGGACTTTGTCGTAGTCGGCATTCAACTCCGCCACATACTTGGCCGCCTGGTCTGAGAGCAGACTTTGCGCCACGCCCACGCTGCGCGAAGCGTCGGGCACGTAGACGACCGGGCCTTCGTAATGCGGCGCAATCTTTACCGCCGTGTGCACGCGGCTGGTGGTCGCGCCGCCGATCATCAGCGGGATTTTGCGGATGCGGAAGTGCTCGTCCTTCTGCATTTCACCGGCGACGTATTGCATTTCTTCCAGGCTGGGCGTGATCAGGCCCGAGAGGCCCACGATGTCCGCGCCCTCGACCTTGGCGCGCGCCAGAATCTCGTGGCAGGGCACCATCACGCCCATGTTGATCACCTCAAAGTTGTTGCACTGCAAGACCACAGTGACGATGTTTTTGCCAATGTCGTGCACGTCGCCTTTCACGGTGGCGATGATGATCTTGCCCTTCGTGCGCACATCGCGCCCTGCGGCTTCGTCGAGGCGCTTTTCCTCCTCGATATAGGGGATGAGGTGCGCCACAGCGGACTTCATCACCCGCGCACTTTTCACCACCTGCGGCAAAAACATCTTGCCCTGGCCAAACAAATCACCCACGATGCTCATGCCCGCCATCAACGGGCCTTCGATCACGTGCAGTGGGCGGCCGCCTTGCTTGAGCAGCGCCTGGTAGGCCTCTTCGGTGTCTTCGACGATGAAGTCGGTGATGCCGTGCACCATGGCGTGGGCCAGGCGTTGTTCGACGCTCACCGGCTTTTCGGCGTTGCCTCGCCAGTCGTTTTTCTTCGATTCGTCTTTCGCGCCGGATTTGGCGCTGTCGGCAATCTCCACCAGGCGCTCGCCAGCATCCGCGCGGCGGTTCAGGATGACGTCTTCAACACGCTCGCGCAAGACCGGCTCGAGCTCGTCGTACACACCAACCATACCCGCGTTGACGATGCCCATGTCCATGCCGGCCTTGATCGCGTGGTACAGAAACACGGTGTGGATCGCCTCGCGCACCGGGTCGTTGCCGCGGAAACTGAACGAAACGTTGCTCACGCCGCCGGAGACTTTCGCGCCCGGCAAATTCGCCTTGATCCAGCGCGTGGCCTCGATGAAATCGACCGCGTAGTTGTTGTGTTCCTCAATGCCGGTGGCCACGGCGAAGATGTTTGGGTCAAAAATGATGTCTTCAGCGGGGAAGCCCACTTCGTCGACCAGAATCCGGTAGGCGCGCTCGCAGATTTCGGTCTTGCGCGCGTAGGTGTCGGCCTGGCCTTTTTCGTCAAACGCCATCACCACGGCAGCAGCGCCGTAACGCCGAACCAGTTTGGCCTGGTGTTTGAACTGCTCAACGCCTTCTTTCATCGAGATGGAATTGACGATGCCTTTGCCCTGGATGCAGCGCAGGCCGGCTTCGATCACCTCCCACTTGGAGCTGTCGACCATGATCGGCACGCGGGAGATGTCGGGTTCAGAGGCGATCAGGTTCAAAAACCGCACCATGGCCGCCTTGCTGTCGAGCATGGCCTCGTCCATGTTGATGTCGATCACCTGCGCGCCGTTTTCGACCTGCTGGCGCGCGACCGACAAAGCCTTGTCGAACTCGCCGTTCAAGATCATCTTGGCGAAGGCTTTGGAACCGGTGACGTTGGTGCGCTCGCCAATGTTGACGAACAGGGTTGTGTTGTCGATCTGGACGGGTTCCAGGCCACTTAACAACATCGGGGCAACTTGAGCTTCGGGCATGTATCTCACCTGGCAATTGAATTCAGGTGAGCGCCGTTGAAGTTGTTTGAGAACTTGTTCCAAGCCTGGCCAGTCTGAACCCGTGTGGTCAACTGGCTGCAACGCTCCTTGGAAGCGCGGATTTTACCTGTTGGATGGGACAGGGCCCATCTGGCTAACTCTGTGGCAGGCACTGGCCGATTTGGCGTCGTAAATTGGGGGACATTCGCGGAGTCATTTACCCCTATGTCATCGGCCACCCCCAATCCGTCTCATCCGCATTTGCGGTGGCTCACCCGCCCGATTTCGCTCGCAAAGAAGGTGTCAATCGGTCGCCACAGCCTCCCAAACCCCACTCGTCTCCGAAGCAAACAGCGCATCCATGATGCGCATATTGCAGATCGCATCCTCCACGCCATAAGGCAAAGGTATTTCCCCCCGCACAGCGCGCGAAAACGCGTCGCCCTGCAGCGTGTACTGGTCACACGGCGCGATGCTTTCGACGCAGGCGTGGGTGCCGCCCAGCACCTTGCCGTTGTCAATGAAGAGGCGGGTGGCGGTGTTGGGCGGTGCGTTGAAGGGGATTTCAATCTCCAGCCGCTTTTTGCTGCCGATAACCTGCACCCGCTGGTACGGAGCGGCCTGGGTGGAAACTGTGAAATCGAGCCGTCGGCCTTGGCCAAAATCCAGCAGGGCGCTGCTCAGGCGGTCGGTTTTGAAGACCGGGTCGCGCTCAATCAGCGCCAGCACGCGCAGCGGCTCGGCCTCAAACAGGAAGCGCCCGGCGACGATGGCGTAACAGCCGATGTCATACAGCGCGCCGCCACCGTTTTCGGGTTTGTTGCGGATGTTGTCGGCATTCTGGTTGTTGTAGCTGAAGGCCACCTGCACCGCGCGCAAGTCACCGAGTTCACCCGCCCGCACCCGCTCACGGGCGCGCAGCCATTGCGGGTGAAAACGCACCATGAAGGCTTCCATGATGTGGACTTGGCTAGCCACTTCACGCACTTGAGCCGCTTCCTTCGCGTTCATCGCAAACGGCTTTTCGCACAACACGTGTTTGCCAGACCGCGCGGTTTTGAGCGTCCACTCAACGTGCAGGTCGTTCGGCAGCGGGTTGTATATCGCCTCGATTTCCGGGTCAGCCAACAGGTCTTCGTAACTGCCGTAGGCCTTGGCAATGCCAAGTTTCGTGGCCGAGGATTTGGCGGAATCAAGGTTGCGTGAAGCGATGGCGTCGATGCTGCACCACTCGCTCTTTTGCATCGCCGGGATGACTTTTTCCCAGCCGATTTTGGCGGTGCTGAGAACGCCCCAGCGGACTTTGTGGGTCATCTTGTTGGTCTTTCAGATAGTCGCAATACTGTTTCAACTCAGTGTGCCAGATGGCGCCGGAAGAAAAGTATTTTCGAGGCCAGAAATTCCGTAACTACCGGGGTGTGCCGAAGGCGCCGGGGGTGCGTGCTTCCGCGAATGTCCCCCGGCCTGCGGCCTTCTTCTTTATTTCGCTGCACCACGCACCCCCAGCACCTTCGGCAGTTGACTGCCGTGGTTTGCCTCGGGTTTCGACCACCACAATCAGGACCAGGTCGGTGGGGTACTCTGCGCAGCGGCATCAAGGCGGAGCAGTCGGCGAAGGCCGCTGCGGGGGACAGCCGCGGAGCAGAGTACCCCGCCGGCCTGGTCCCGCCCCGTCTCCATCCCAACGCGGCCTGCGAAAAAGCGACCAATCAAATCGCCTCGTTCAACAGGTTTTCGAGCAACTCTTGCCGCCCGGAGACCGGCCGTGTGTCCACATTGCGCTCCAGCGCGCGCGCTGCGAGGCTGTCGAGTGACGACGATTTGCCCATGATCTGCTGACCCAGATCACCCTGCCAGCCGGCATACCGCTCTGCCACCAGTTTGGCAACCCGACCGTCGTTGATCATCTTCTCGGCGATCAGCAAAGCGCGGGCGCACACGTCCATCGCGCCGATGTGGCCGATGAACATGTCGTCGGGCTCGAAGGATTGGCGGCGCACTTTGGCGTCGAAATTCACACCGCCGTCCTTGAAGCCGCCGCCCTGCA
>JANMMR010000095.1:0-4299 GCA_031373455.1 Rhodoferax sp. | reverse complement strand
TCAAACTGGCGGCGTTCACCTGTCAACGGGTCAGAAAACTCGATTGACCAGGCCAGCAGTTGCAAGGGGCGCGCGTGGTCCATTTGCCCTTCGGGTGTGAGAATCGGATAAATCCCGTCATTCAGAATGGGCAAACCCAATGCATTCATGTGAACGCGCAACTGGTGGCGCTGCCCCGTACTGGGCTTCAACTCGTACCTCGCAAGTCCGCCGGCCATTTCAAGTGGCCGGATTTCCGTGAACGCGTTGGGCGCACCCTCCACCTCCTGTTGCTGCATGAAGTGGCTTGAGGCGCCAATGCGTGAGGCCCGTTGCAGTGGCCAGTTCAAAGCCGGATTCCAGGCAGCAACCGCCTGGTAAATCTTGCCCACCTTGCGCTCGCGAAACAAGGCGTGGTAAGCGTCGCGAGTGGCTGGGTTGATGGAGAACATCACCAGCCCGGCGGTGTCGCGGTCAATGCGGTGGATCGGCGCGATGCCGTTCAAGCCGAGCTTGTTTTTCAGCCTCACCAACACGGTTTCCTGCAGGTAGTTGCCGGAGGGCATGACGGGCAGAAAGTGCGGTTTGTCGACGACGAGCAAGTGGTCGTCGCGGTGAATCACCACTTCGTGAAACGGGATAGGAATCTCCTGCGGCACATCACGAAAGTAATACAGACGCATGCCCGCCTGGTACGGTGACTGCGCCGCGATGGGGTGGCCGCTGTCGTTTACCACGTCACCTTGGGCGAGGCGTTCATGCCAGGTGTTGGCGCTGACATGGTGAAAACGGTGGATCAGAAAATCAAGCACCGTGGTCCACGGCCCCGGTGGCAACACGGTACAGCTGGCCGACACGCCGTCGCGCGTGGGTGGCGGGTTGGGGCGAAAACGGGCCATCCGGCGCGCAAGCTCAAGGTATCAGCGGCGGATCATCCGGTCGCCGACACCGCCCGACGCTTGAACACCAGGTCCCATACGCCATGCCCGAGCTTCAAGCCGCGGTTTTCAAACTTGGTGAGCGGCCGGTAAAACGGCTTGGGCGCGTAGCCGGGGCCACCGTTGGTGGAGGTCTCGCCATTTTCGGCGTCATTGAGCACCGTATTTTCAAGCAAGGGTTCGGAGCGCAGTACGTCCAGGATCTGCTCGGCATAGGGCTGCCAGTCGGTGGCGGCATGGATATAGCCGCCCGGCTTAAGCCGGGTGACCAGCTTGGCCACCAGCCCGGGCTGGATCAAGCGGCGCTTGTTGTGGCGTTTTTTGTGCCAGGGGTCGGGGAAAAAAATGTGGACGCCGTCCAGGCTCTGCGGCACCAGCATGTGGTCGATAACTTCCACCGCATCGTGCGCAATGATGCGGACGTTTTGCAGCCCTTGCTCACCTATGCGCTTGAGCAGCGCCCCCACACCGGGCTCGTGCACTTCGCAACACAGAAAATTGGTTTCCGGCAAACTGGCCGCGATCTGGGCCGTGGCTTCACCCATGCCGAAGCCAATTTCCAGTACAAAAGGTCGAAGCGGCACTTCTTTGCCCGCTCCTGCGGCGCCATCCAGGTCCGACGGACGTTTGAACGCGGCTGCAAGGTCCACCGCACTTGCCGAATAAGGCAGCAACACCTCGGGCCCGATTTCGGCCAGCGCGCGGGTCTGGCCCGCTGTGGTGCGACCGGCCCTGCGCACAAAGCTGCGGATGATGCGGGGGTGGGCGGGGGCAGCCTCGCCGAAAGAATGCGAAACAGGTTTGGCGGTAGATTCAGTCACGGGGCAAATTGTAGAGTTCACGCCACTGCTTCACCCAAGCCGCCAAGTGCCCGGCGACGCTGCCGGTCTTGTCAGGCGACGCCGGCAGGCCCAGCACCTTCGCTGCCGCTGCCAGCGTGGCCATGGGCTGCGTGGTGTCCAGCGCCTGTGCCCCGTTTTGTTTCGAGAGTTTTTCGCCGTTGTCGCCCAGTACCAGCGGGGTGTGCAGGTAAGCCGGTTCGGGCAATTGCAGCGCCCGCTGCAGCAGGATTTGCCGGGCGGTGTTGTCGGCCAGGTCTTCGCCGCGGACCACCTGGGTGATGCCTTGCGTGGCGTCATCCACCACCACCGCCAATTGGTAGGTGAAGCAGCCGTCAGTCCGCTTGAGCGGAAAATCGCCCACGTACTGTTCGACATTTTGCGATTGGGGCCCGAGGCGGCGGTCTTGCCAGGCGAGGGGCAATGAATCAACGCGATCAGTGCGAAAGCGCCACGCCACGCCGGCGCTGCCGTGAACGCATTTGCGGCAGGTGCCGGGGTAGACCAACTCCCCGCCGCGCGGGCGCTCTTGCCCCAGCTTGGCCAAGGTGGCCAGTACATCCTTGCGGGAACAACGGCAGGGGTAGGCCAACCGGCCTTCTGTCAGCCGGTCCAGCGCGGACTGGTACAACGCGCTTCGGTGGGATTGGTAAACCGGCGCTTCATCGGGGATAAGCCCCAACACAGACAGTTGCGCCAGGATTGTTTGATCGGTGCCGGGCACACAACGCGGCGTGTCCACATCTTCGATGCGAACCAGCCATTGCCCGGCGTGCGCCCGTGCGTCCAGCCAACTGGCCAAAGCAGCAACCAAAGAACCCGGATGCAATGGCCCGGTGGGAGAAGGCGCAAACCTGCCTCTGTAACCCATTTCACCCCATTACAAAACCGCCAGCGCCAGCTCCAGTCCGCTGACGAAGGCGTTTTCAACGCGGTGGCCCAGGCACCAGTCGCCACACAGGCCGATGCCTGAGGCGGCGTGCCACAGGTGGCTCTTGCCCAGTGGTTGGGTAGTCTGGGCGTACAGCCAGCGGCGCGTTTGCACGTGGGTGGGCGCTGCGCGGATGCCGGTCACCTCGGAGAACGCCTTGAGCAATTTCGCTTCGGCGCGGGTGTCGTCGTCTTGCAGGTGTTCGGCAGACCACGCTGCGCTGGCCTGAACCGTCCAGCGTTCAACCGCACCGCGCCCGGGCTTGGACGATTCGCGTGCCAGCCAGGCGACGCGGTGGTGGGTGCTGCGGGCTGCGTTCCACTGCGGGCCCAGCGCCGACAAATTGGCTTGCATGGCCTGCGGAAATGCCAGCATCAACGTCCAACAAGGCGCGACTTGAACCGCTTCGAGGGTTTTGAAGTGGGCGGCCAGTTTGGATGCCCGCAGCAAGTCCCACGCCTGGGGTGCCGGCAAAGCCAGCACCACAGCATCAAAACCGGGCGCTACCCGCTGGCCGTCGCCGGCGCCCTGGGTGCGCAATTGCCAGCGTTGTCCGCCCAGCGCGTCTTTTTCAATGTGGGTCACGCGGCTTTGCAATTCAATGCGGCCCGCGTCCAGAAGCGGGCCAGCCCAAGCCGCCACCAGTGCCTGCATGCCGGGAATTGGCACCCAATGCGGCTCGCGTGCGGGCAGCCCGGCGGCTGCCACGCGGCCGAGTTCGTCGAGCACTCGCACGGTGTTCGCACTCCAGCGTTTGCACAGGCCGGGCACGGTTTCCAGCGCGCGGGCGAAACGGGCGTCGCGCACAGTGAAATACTGCGCACCGGAATCAAACCCGCCAAACGGCGAATCGACCGTGGCCATGCGCCCGCCCACCACTTCGCCCTGCTCAAACACCGTGACCCGATGGCCTGCCTGCGCCAGAGTCCGCGCGCAGCTGATACCCGCCATGCCGGCACCAATGACTGCAATGTTTCTGGCCTTGGAGCGGGGGGCAGGTGAGGGTTTGGGCATGAAAGGGCGCTCCTGGGTTGTGCTGTGTCTGCTGCATACTTTACACGGCCTGCCTATTCAGGTGGGTGTGCAGAGCGGCGCTGGTGAAGCAGGGCCGCGCGGGTGGCGGGGCTCTCCAGTTGCTTGAGCCACCATTGCAGGGCGCGCCCCAGGTGGCCGCGGCCGTCGGCGCGCCAGGCGTAATGCGGCCGCGCGATCCGCTCCGGGCGTTGCACCCGCTTGACCACCAGCCTTCCTGCATCAATGAAACCCTGGGCCATCGCCTGTGGCACAAAACCACCGCCCAGACCGCGCAGCTGCGCGTCGAGTTTGGCGGTCATGTCGGGCACAGTGAAGACGTCCTGGCCCGAGAGCAGGCCAAAGGAGAGCGCACTGGCGCTGTGCACCGTGTCGGCAACGGCCACGGCACGGTAACGGGCGAGCAGGTCGTCACTGAGAGGTTCGGTGGCTGCCGCCAGCGGGTGGTGCGGCGCAACGGCGTACACAAAGGCCAGGCGTCCCATGGCTTTGCCTTGCAGGCCGGCCGCAGTGCCGGTCTCCATGCCCATGCCAATGGCCAGGTCCGCCTGGCCGCTGGTCAGCGCGCGCAGCGTGCCCG
>JANMMR010000021.1:0-7851 GCA_031373455.1 Rhodoferax sp. | reverse complement strand
GGCGTGGCGCGTTTCAGTTTCGACATCCCCGAGTTGACCGACGGCATCGGTTTCATCACCATCGCCATGGGCGTGTTCGGTTACGGCGAAATCATCAGCAACCTGGGCAAACACGCCAGTGAACGTGAAATTTTTATCGGCAAAGTCACGGGTTTGATGCCCACCAAGGAAGACTTCAAACACATGGCCCCGGCCATTTTGCGCGGTACCGCGCTGGGCTCGCTGTTGGGCATCTTGCCCGGTGGCGGCGCTTTGCTGGCAGCGTTTGCCGCCTACACGATCGAGAAAAAAGTGAAGCTCAAACCAGGCGAAATCCCGTTTGGCAAAGGCAATATCCGTGGTGTGGCAGGGCCTGAGTCGGCCAACAACGCGGGCGCGCAAACTTCCTTCATCCCCTTGCTGACGCTGGGCATCCACCCAACGCCGTGATGGCCCTGATGGTCGGCGCCATGACCATCCACAACATCCAGCCCGGCCCGCAGGTGATGACCAGCAACCCGCAGCTGTTTTGGGGTCTGATCGCCTCCATGTGGATCGGCAACGCGATGTTGATCATCCTGAACCTGCCGCTTATCGGCATGTGGATCAAACTGCTCACCGTCCCTTACCGCTTCCTGTTTCCAGCGATTGTGCTGTTCTGCGCGATTGGCGTGTATTCCACCAACAACAACACCTTTGACATCTGGCTCGTGGCCATCTTCGGTGTGATCGGTTACTGGTTCATCAAGATCGGGGCCGAGCCTGCGCCCTTGTTGCTGGGCTTCATTCTGGGGCCGATGATGGAGGAGAACCTGCGGCGCGCCTTGCTGCTGTCGCGCGGTGACTGGTCGGTTTTTGTCACCCGTCCTTTGTCGGCCGGCCTGCTGATTGCTGCTGCCATTCTGGTGGTGATTGTGTTGCTGCCAGCCGTCAAGAGCAAACGCGAAGAGGCATTTGTGGAAGAGGTTTAAGCGGCCTTGCCTGCTGAAAAAACGGCACCTTCGGGTGCCGTTTTTGTTGACACTCTTGATTTCCCGAGACTGCGAGAATAAGCCCATGAAACGCCACCACCCATTAGTCGGTATTTGTGCAGCTGCCCTCACGGCAGTGGCCGCCTTTGCGCCCGCGCTCGCCCAGTCGCAGGCTTATCCCGCCAAATCCATCCGGCTGGTGGTGCCCTTTCCCGCTGGCGGCGCCACAGACATTTTTGCCCGTGTTTTGTCACAAAAAATGGGTGAGCGCCTGGGGCAGACTTTGGTCGTTGAAAACCGCCCGGGCGCGGGTGGCACGATCGGCTCGGACCTGGTTGCCAAGGCGGCGCCAGACGGCTACACCCTGCTGTTGGCCACGTCCAGCACCCACGCCATCGGCCCTGCGCTCAACCCCAAAATGCCGTATGACGCGGTGCGCGACTTCACGCCCATTGCGCACGTTGGCAACGCGCCCAGCATCATGCTGGTGCCCAATTCGTCGCCCGCCAAAACCCTCAAGGACTGGGTCGCGCTGTCACGCCAGAACCCCGGTAAGCTCAACTACGCCTCCAGCGGCAACGGCACCATCGTGCACCTGACGGCCGAGCTCTTCAAGGCCCAGATGGGCCTGTACATTGTGCACATTCCGTACCGTGGCACAGCCCTGGCGATCCCCGACCTCGTCAGCGGCAAGGTAGACATGATTTTTGACTCCCTGCCCACCGGCCTGCCGCATGCGCGCGAGGGCCGCCTGCGGGCACTGGCAGTGACCTCTGCCAAACGCACCAGCATGGCGCCAGACCTGCCTGCGGTGTCCGAATTGCTGCCGGGTTTTGAATCCAACACCTGGTTTGGCCTGTATGGCCCCAAGGGCCTCACAGGCGATGTACTGGCCAAAATCGAAGTTGCGGTGAATCAAACCCTGCAAGACGCTGAAGTCAAAGACCGGCTGGCCAAATTGGGCATCGAGCCTGTGGGTGGAAGTCCGCAACAGTTTGGCCAAATGGTCGCAGCCGACGCCGCCAAATGGAAAAAAATCATCAGCGAGCGCCAGATCACACTCGACTGACGCGTCAAACCCCCGCGAATTGAAACGACAACATAAAACGCCGACATGACTTCGCCGCTTTCCTTCAATTTTCACAACCCATACCCAAGCCCGCGCATTCCCCTGTTTGCCCGCAACGTCGTGTCCACCTCACACCCGCTGGGTGCACAGGCTGGCCTCGCGATGTTGCACAAGGGCGGCAATGCGGTTGACGCCGCAATTGCCGCCGCAGCAGTGATGACGGTCTGCGAACCCGTGAGCAATGGCTTGGGCAGCGATGCTTTTGCCATCCTCTGGGATGGACGTGAAATGCACGGCCTCAATGCCAGCGGCCGTTCTCCCGGCGCCTGGACGCCCGACTATTTCCACCGCAAATACGGCCACGGCGCCCGGACGCCACCCAAACGCGGCATCGATTCCGTCACCGTGCCCGGCGCAGTGAGCAGC
The DNA here is from genome assembly GCA_031373455.1 of Rhodoferax sp. Classification (GTDB taxonomy): domain Bacteria; phylum Pseudomonadota; class Gammaproteobacteria; order Burkholderiales; family Burkholderiaceae_C; genus JANYCG01. The sequence goes on along the minus strand of JANMMR010000021.1, from coordinate 5,406 downwards.
TGGGTTGCCCTGAGCGACCGTTTTGGCAAATTGCCTTTCGCCGACTTGCTGGCACCCGCCATCGACATCGCCGAGCGCGGTTACCTGGTGCCGCCGGTGGTGCAGGGCAAGTGGGCTGCGCCCGTGGAAGAACTCAAAAACCAGCCGGGTTTTGCCCAGGCCTTTTTGCCGCGCGGCCGCGCCCTGAACGTCGGCGAGTTGTTTCAGTTCAAAGCCGCAGCGCGCGCACTGCGGTCGATTGCCGAGACCAAAGGCGCTGCGTTTTACCAGGGGGAAATTGCCCAGGCGCTGGCGAAATTCAATGCCGACAACGGCGGCGCCATGACCGCGCAAGACCTTGCAGCGCACCGTTGTGACTGGGTCAAACCGATCGCCCGGAATTACCGGGGTTACGAGCTGCACGAGATCCCGCCCAACGGCCAGGGCATTGCCGCGCTGATTGCGCTGGGCATCCTTGAAAAATTTGACATCGCCGGCCTGGCGCCAGATGGTGCAGACGTGCAGCATTTGCAGATTGAGGCCATGAAACTGGCTTTTGCCGACACCCACCGCTATGTGTCCGACGCCGGCTCCATGCAGATCACGCCCGAACAAATGCTCGACGACGCCTACCTGGCCAGCCGCGCGAAGTTGATCGACCCGCGCCGCGCGCAAGTCTTTGGTGCCGGCAACCCGGTCAAGGGTGGAACCATTTACCTCACTGCGGCCGACGAATCGGGCATGATGGTCAGCTTCATCCAGAGCAACTACATGGGGTTCGGCTCTGGTTGTGTTGAACCGCACTTCGGCATCAGCCTGCAAAACCGGGGCCACGGCTTCAACCTGGACGCCGCCAGCCCCAATGTCGTAGCCCCCGCCAAGCGGCCGTTTCACACCATCATCCCGGCCTTCCTCACGCGCGGCGGCCAGCCGCAGATGAGTTTTGGCGTGATGGGCGGCAACATGCAGCCCCAGGGCCATATGCAAACCTTGGTACGCATGCTCGATTTCGCGCAGAGCCCGCAAACCGCCTGTGACGCCCCGCGTTGGCGCTTCAACCAGGGCCTGGAAATCAATGTGGAACAAAGCATGCCTGTGCAGACGGTACAGGCTTTGCGCGATCGCGGCCACCAGATGGCGGTGATCAACGACTCCTACCAGGACTTTGGCGCCGGGCAGTTCATCTGGCGGGCTGGGGAGCCGGGCACGGAAGGGTATGTTGCGGCGAGTGATCCGCGGCGGGATGGGCAGGCTGTGGGTTTTTAAATATCTATTGTTTGTAAATCTAACATGAAAGTTACTGAACTCAAGTCACGTAAATTAAGTATTTATTGCTATATAAACAGTAGTAAAAATGCATTATTTTTAATAATTTTATATTTAAAAATCTTATAATTACGAAATATTAGTCGTATTTGGCCCGTCACCGACCCGTCGACATTCCTGGCGCCCCGTCTGCAGTTTTGCCTCAAACCGCCAAACCTTTGATCACGCGCGACCTCGCCGCGCGCAGCAGCACCACCGAATAGAGCTTGTGAAAGCCCAGCAGGGCCCGAAAAAGCGGTCCCATTGCCTCTCGGCCCGGCTTGCCTCTGGCTGGCGGAACCACGGCGGAGCCGAAATACAAACGCGTTGCGGCACCACCCGCCACTTGCGTCGGCGCAACCATCAACCAGGAACGGGTGCGCCCGAGGTAGTCGGTCAACAGGAGCTCATTGGGCGCGCGTTTTTCAACCCGCCAGGCGGCAAATTGATCGAGCGTGGCGGCCGCGAGCTGGTGCGCCTGGGCGTCGGTTGCCGGCTTGGCAACCACCCATTTGAGAATCGTCCGTTCGACTTTGAAGACCGGCGATGTGTAGAAGGCCGCGACATACATCTCGTGCGTCACCACACCGGCCACGTCGGTTGCATAACAGTCTGCATACGTGCCATGGGCCTGGTAGGCGCTCAAGAGCGAGCCGGGCGGCAGCGGGCAGGAATGAATGGCAAACATGGTGAATGCGGGGCCAACGGCATGGATTGCCATTTTGCGCCGCTTTGTCCGGGCGGCGGCGCACACGCGGGCACGGTTTGATTCTCGCGGCTCGAAAATAAGCCAGGCGCTTCGTTGCAGGTGGGCCATTGAATGGAACAATGGCCGATACACGAGCAGGGCGGGCCTAAAATCTACAACTGCCCCTGTAAAAATGGTTAAAAATGGCAACGCGCAGACCGCCTGCCCCCACTTGATGCCCACCGATTCGCCTTCTTCGCCCCGTTTTCCCGCTGTCCTGTTTGCCGACGTTGCGGGCAGCACCAAGCTGTACGACACGCTGGGCGACACCCAGGCCAAGAGCATGATTGACGAATGCATCGCCTTGATGCGCGCCATCACCAGTCAATACGGCGGGCGCGTCGTCAAGACCATCGGCGACGAGGTGATGTGCGTCTTGCCAGACGCCGACAGCGGCTGCCTCGCCGCCATGGACATGCAGCTCAAGATTTCTGCGATGCCCGCCGTTTCGGGCGTGCAGCGCGCCATACGCGCCGGCTTTCACGCCGGGCCGGTGATCGAGGAAAACAACGACGTGTTTGGCGACACCGTGAACCTGGCAGCGCGCATGGCGGGGCTGGCCAAGGGCACGCAGATCATGACCACACGCGCTACCGTCGAGCAGCTGTCAACCCTGCTCAAAAGCGGCACGCGGCAGATTGCGGCGCTGTCGGTCAAAGGCAAGGGCGACGACGTGGAGGTGTGCGAGGTGATCTGGCAGGCCTCTGACGAAATGACCATGGCCACGCCTTCCATCCTAGCTGCGGCGCGCCCGGTCGTGTTGTGGCTCAAACACGGGGCACAGGAGCAGGAGCTCGTGCAGGCGAATGCCGGCATCGTGCTGGGGCGCGACGCCGCGTGCCAGATCGTCATCACCGACCGCATGGCCTCACGCCAGCACGCGCGCATCGAGCGGCGACGCGACAAATTTTTCCTGATCGACCAAAGCACCAACGGCACTTACCTGGTAGTAACCGGTGAGCCCGAAATCAGCCTGCGCCGTGAAGAGGTGATGTTGCGGGGCAATGGCCAGATCGCGTTTGGCCACCCGGTCGGCCAGGCTGGCGAAGGCGGCGAGCCCAGCGAAGTGGTGGAGTTTTCACTGCGCCATTGACTGCGCCACTGAAGGCGCTTCAACACGGTTATGGCCGGGCACCCCGGCCAGCCGCTCAGGTGGTTTTGACGGCCCGAAGCAGGCTTTTGCCGCGCGAGTCCGGCGCGTCATACAGGCCCGCTGGTGGTGCTGATTCAAATTTGCCGCGCACGGCCACCTGGGCGCAGGTGCTGGCAAAGGTGGCGTTGACTTCGGCGCCACTTGAGCCCGCCAGTGTGAAACAGGTCTGCCCCAATTTCGCGTTCAGCGGCTTGAACACAGCTTCCTGAAGGATGTCTGCCGCGCTGCCTTCGGCCAATTGCAGCTGGAACTTGCCGGTGTCGGCCGTCAACTGCACGTCCAGCACCTGGCGGATGCCGCGCAACTCGCGCAGCAACAGGTTGGCGGTTTGTTTGTCGGGCAGGCCGTTGATGTTCAGGTTGGTGCGCCGGGTGCCAAAGTTGAAGTGCTGGAGGAAGAAATTCTTCGAGAATTCGTCGCCCATCGCCTTGCCGATGTCCATCAGCGCCTGCTCTTCGCTGGCCCAGCTCTGGCCTTTGGGCAAGACCGTGTTGAGGTAGATTTCTTCACCGTTGGATTTGTCTATCGCCTTGAGCGTCCACGAGGTCAAGATGGTCTTGGAGACCGTCAACCCCGAGGCCTGCAGCTTCATCGAGAGTTGTTTCACCTTGGCCTCGCCCTGGATGGCAAAGTCCGCCACCTGCGCCTTGGGGCCGGTTGGCGCTTCGCCTTCAACCGACCAGACCCGAAAACCAAAAGTCTTGATGCGTTCTTTCAGCACGTTTTCCGCCAGCACCGAACGCGCCGGCGGCAGGGCTTGAGCGGTCTCAGAATTGGCGATCAGCATGGTGATCGACACCTTCGGGTCACCGTTGTTGCGGATGAAGTCAATGCGCTCCTCTTTGGAGAGCTGGTTGAGCGACTTCTGCACATCGCGCATCTTCACCACGGCGCGGGTTTCGGTTTCAATCAGACCGTCTTTGCCGCTCACGGGCGCACCTTCGTGGATGACCGATTTGATGAAGTTGCCCGGGTGGGACAACAGCTTTTGCTCGATCACGCCGTAATTCTTGTTCAGTGAGGCTTTGTCGATGTACAGGGCCAAGGCCTTGTCGATCAACTGGCGCGAGGCGTCGGCGCGCGCTTCGTTTTGTGCGGCGCCGGCATCACCCTTGAATTTCGGGTCTTTGGGGTCGACCAGGCCCAATGCGCTGATGATCAGGGTGCCCGGCTCGGCGGGCGCCTCGGCAACGACAACGGTTGGCGCGGGCGCGGCAGCCACTACCGCCGCCGCAGGCATGGCGACCGCTGGGGCTTCGGGCGTGGCTGTGGCCACTTTCGCTGTAGCGGCGGTTGTTCCCGGCGCATTGTTGCCACCCCCTTTGCCAGACATGACAAACGCGACGGCAGCGCCAATCACCAGCAGGCCGGCAACGCCGCCCACCAGCAGACCCGCGGGCATATTCTTGGTACTTGAAACATTGGCGGCGGTAGGCGGTGGTACCCGCGCAGCCACCGGTTCGGCCACAGGTTCTGGCGCAGGCCTCGGGGCCGGTCTGGCTGGCGCGGCAGTTGGTGTAACGGCCCGGCCCAAAGGCGGCTGGGTCTGGTTCACCACCGTGTCATCGGCGCCAGAAGCGGCTGCCCGCACCTGTGAGCGGTCCTGGCCGGCCACAGCGGCCTTGATTGCGTCGGCAAACTCGCGTGCCGTCTGGTAACGGTCGGCCGGGTTTTTGGCGATGGCCTTGTTCACCACCGCATCCCATGCCGGGGGCAAACCCAGGTTCAGCGTGGAAGGCGGCAACGGCTCTTCGCGCAACACCTTGTACATGATGGTGGTGGTGGTGCCGGTAAACGGTTTCTCGCCCGTCAAAAACTGGTACAGGATGACGCCGCAGGAGAAAAGGTCGCTGCGGCCATCCACGGTTTGCCCCATGAACTGCTCGGGCGACATGTACGAGGGCGTGCCCATTACCGTGCCAGCCTGGGTGAGTTCCGAGGTTTCAATGCGCGCAATGCCGAAATCGGCCACCTTTACCTTGCCATCGGCCAGCAGGATCAGGTTGGCGGGTTTCATGTCGCGGTGGGTAACGCCCTTGCTGTGGGCGTGGTCCAGCGCGTCCAGCATTTCAAGCATGATGCGCTCGACTTCCTTGAGGGGAAAACGCTCGTTGGCTTCAAAATAATCGCGCAGCTCGCGGCCTTTCACGTACTCCATCGCGATGAAAGCCACGCGCTTGCCCGCATCGGCCTGCCCGGCCACCTGCGCGGGCGCGGCCAC
>JANMMR010000017.1:0-1834 GCA_031373455.1 Rhodoferax sp. | reverse complement strand
GGTTGCAGCTCCAGCGTTTTGCTGACGGCCGAGAGCCCGTCGCCCACGATGGCGACCACCTTCAGCTCGGGCCAGGCTTTGGCCAATTCGGCCTGCAGGGCGGCCGCCAGCAGTGGCTCGTCTTCGGCGATCAGGGCGGTGGGCGTGCGCGCGTTCATGGCGGCGTTCACACCGGGTAGGTGATGCGCACCTGCGTGCCGCCACCGGCCTGGGCGCCCAGGCTCAGCGTGGCCCGCTCGCCGTGCAGGGTTTGCAGGCGCTCGCGTACTTGCGTCAGGCCAAAACCGGGCGTGCCGTTGGCGGAACCGGGGCGCGGGCCGTCGCCGGTATCGCTCACATCAAGGGTCAGTTGGCCATTGGCGAGCGACGCCGTCACCGTGATCGAGCCGCCTTGCACTTTGGGCTCCAGCCCGTGTTTGATGGCGTTTTCCACGATCGGCTGCAGCAGCAGGGGCGGCATCGGCTGGCTCGCCAGCGCGGCTGGCAGCACCAGTGTGTACTGCAGGCGCGGGCCCATGCGGATCGCCATCAGCGCCAGGTAATCGCGCAGGCGGTCGAACTCGGTTTGCAGCGTGTGGCTGCCCGCGTTTGCCCGTGAGGCGCTCAGTGTTGCGCGCAGGTAGCTGATGAGGTGGTCAAGCATGGCCTGCGCACGTTCGGGGTCGCCGGGGATCAACACGCGCAGGTTGGCCAGCGTGTTGAACAACATGTGCGGCTCGATCTGGGCTTCCAGCAGCTTGAGCCGGGACTCAGCCGCCTGGTGGCGCGCCTCGGACATTTTGGTCTCGAGCCAGGCGGCGCGGGTGCGGCTGTAAAAATATCCGATCGACACGATACCGGCCACCACGGTCACCAGGATGGAGACCGGAAGTTGTGTGCGGGCGGTGGCGGCCGCGTCCCAGGAAGACCAGCCAAACCAGCGGTCGCCAGCCAGCGTGCCCAGAATATAGGCGCCAGTGATGCCGCCCATCGGCAGCAGCGTGCCGCCTGGCCCTTGTGGCCACCCGGTGGCCGCGGCCGAGGGGAACAAGTGGCGGCCAAAATCGACCAAAGCCCACATGCTGGTGCCGATGCACAGCGAATATACCAGCGGTACTTCGTAGGTCAAGTGAGGCTGAAACGCGTACTGGATGGCCCCCACGGCCAGGCAAAACGCCACGGTTTGCAGGAAGATCCGCAGCTTTTCCAGCCAGTCGATTTTCATCCAGGGGTCACCGGGGTTCACCTGGGCACATCTGGGTTCATTTGGGTTCCTGGCCGCGCTGCAGGCTCTCGCGTTCGCGCTGCACCATGCGCTCGCGCAGGCCGCTGCCCGCACCCAGCACAAACACCGCAACGCCATGCAGCATCAAGCCCAGGCCCCAGCCAAACGCCGGGTACATCGACCAGGGCCGCCGGCCGCTGCCCAGACCATCGGCGGAGATCACAAACAGGAACAGGTTGACCAGCACATAAACGCAGGCATGGGTGTACCAGCCGAGTTTGGCACCGGCACGTTTGCGCGCGATACGGTCGATTTCTTCGGCGGTCATGGGCGTTGCGGGTGCAAGGGGGGATGTCATGGTTGTACTCTTTTCATCGGGATTCTAGGGGTTGGCAACAACGCGCGACGGCGCTCACCAGAGCCGCCAAGGCGGCCGGGTTGAGTGTGAGGCCGATGTGGTTGGCGCCGGGCACCAGCGTCACTGGCACAGGATTTCCGGCGGCTGCAAAAACCCCGGCGTATTTTTCCGCCAGCATCAGTTCGTCGTCGCTGCCGGACAGCACTTGCAGGCTGCGCGGTGAGCGCGCGATATCGGCCGCGTAGTCGAGGTGGGCGCCAAAATTGGCCGCC
>JANMMR010000679.1:0-6003 GCA_031373455.1 Rhodoferax sp. | reverse complement strand
CGCTCTTGCGCGCCGGCAAGCTGCGTAAAAAGGGACAGCGCCAGCAGGGAGATGCCGGCGGCTGCTAAGCGAAGGGGTTTGGATACAGGCATGTCAACCTCACAAAAAACACGGAAGAAAACTCGGAAAAAACCCGGAAGAAGGCGCCGAAGAAAGCGCTCAAGAAAACCAGCGGGATCGCTGGACCGCAACCGGCAGGATTTCACTATACAAGCAAGCCTGCGCGACGCGGTCACTCAAACAGCGTTTCTGCGTGATGCTATTATAATAATAGCAATAAATTCAATAAATACGTGACTTGATTGCCATTTTTTCTCATAAACAGCGGAAAATCACCTAAAAATGCCCCAATAAACCCCAATTTGGGTATGATTGGGCGAAATTGGAGCTTTGGAGTTTTACAGGCTCACGTGACCGTCAACGCAGGTGACGGAATCGCCGCCAATCCAGATCTCGCTGCCGATCTGCGCCACGTGCACGCGCCCGGCGCGGCCCAGCGCGGTGCCTTGTGCGGCGACGTAACGCGGCGGCGCCACACCCGCGCCGATCAACCACTGCGCCACAGCGGCATTCAGGCTGCCGGTGACCGGGTCTTCACACAAGCCGTTGTTGCCAGGGAAGAAGGCGCGAATTTCAAAAGAAGGCTCGCCATCGCCCGCACCCGCACCCGCGTCCGCGTCCGGTCCAGTGCCTGCGCCCGCGCTCAAGGAGGAACCAACCACGCCAACTTTTTGGCCAGGGCCGACCACGCCGATATCAAGACCGGCCAGCACCGCGCCATTGGGCTTGAGCGCCAACACCTGCTCGCGCGACTTCAACATCACGCCGCGCCAGTTGGGCCCGTTGTCGCACCAGGCGTGGCGGATGATGTCGCTGCGTTTCACGCCCAGGCCGCGGGCGATCAGTTCCACCTCGGCTTCATCGAGCGGCCCGCTTTTAAGGAGAGGCGGTGCGGCAAAGGCGATGCGTTCGCCGGATGCGCCGACGTCGCGGCGCAGTTTCACCAGCCCAATGCCGCACTCCTGAACAATGAATGCCGCCTTGGGTTTTCCGCCCGCCTGCAGCCAGGCATGGCAACTGCCCAAGGTGGGATGCCCGGCAAACGGCAACTCGCGCCCCGGGCAGAAAATGCGCACCTTGTAGTCGGCCTCGGGGTGCTCGGGTGGCAGCAAAAACGTTGCCTCCGAGAGATTCGTCCAGTTGGTGAAACGCTGCATCTGGGCCGTGGTGAGGCCGCTGCCATCGAGCACCACGGCCAGCGGGTTGCCCAAGTAAGGCGTGGCCGTGAAAACGTCAACTTGTTTGAAAGGGCGCTGCCGCATAAAAATTCCTCAAGACAAGGCAATGTCCAGCACACCTTGGCTGGCCGGTTGGGCGCAAATGCCCGCGTACCAGCGAGACAAATGCGGGTAGGCGCTTTGCGGCAAGGCCGGGTGCTGCGGCGGCAAGCCCCACCAGCGGTGCATCTCGCAGGCAATCGGAAAGTCCGCCATCGTGATCTGGTCGCCGGCCATGAAGGCTTGTTGCGACAAATGCGCATCCAGCATGGCCAACTGCGGCTCGGTGGTGGCCACCGACTTGGCAATCACCGCCATGTCCGGTTTGTCGCCCGGTGTGCGAATCCATTCGACAAACGCCGCGCGGCCCACGTTGTTCATGGTGGTTTGCTGCCAGTCCATCCAGCGCTCGGCGTTGAAGCGTTGTTGCAAATTTTCGGGGTACAGCTTGCCAAAGGCGTGTTTTGCGCACAGGTAGCGCACGATGACATTGCTCTCCCAGAGCGCAAAGTCGCCATCTTGCAGCACCGGAATCTGCCCATTCGGGTTGAGGCGCAAATACTCGGGTGTCTTGTTGATGCCATAACTCAGACCGGCATCGGTGCGGGTGAAACCAAGCCCCATCCACTGCGCGGCCAGCACCACCTTGCGCACGTTGATGGAACTGATGCGGCCCCAGATTTTCAGCATGCGGGCACCTCGTTCAGGTCTTGGCGGGCTGGTACGCGCGGATCGCCGCCGCCAGCGCTGCCATGCCGGTATTGATCTGCTCAACCGTGGCGGTCACAAACGAGAGGCGCAGCGTGCGCGGGTCGGCGTTGTCGGCATAAAAGGGCGCACCGGGCACAAAGGCCACACCTTTGTCGACCGCTTGCGGCAGCAGCTGCACCGCGTTCACGCCTTCGGGCAAACGCGCCCACAGGAACATCCCGCCGGCGGGCGTGTTCCAGCTCACGTCCAGGTCTTTCATCTCGCGGCTGAGCGCTGCCAGCATCGCGTCGCGTTGGGATTTGTACAAGGCGCGGATGGTGGGCACATGGCGGTCGAGGAATCCGCCTTGCATCACCTCGGCGATCATGCGCTGGTTGAAGCCGGGGCTGTGCAGGTCGGCGGCCTGTTTGGCTTGCAGCAGTTTGGGCATGAGCGCGGGCGGGGCGATCAGGAACCCCAGCCGCAGGCCCGGCGCCAGCACTTTGGAGAAGGAGCCCAGGTAAATGCAGCCAGCCGGGTTGCGCGCGGTGAGCGGCAAGGGCGGCGGCGTGTCAAACCACAAATCGCCATAGGGGTTGTCTTCCACGATTGGCAGGCCGATCTCACTTGCCATTTGGGACAGGGCGGCACGGCGCGCTTCGCTCATGGTGCGGCCGGTGGGGTTCTGGAAGTTGGGCAAAAGGTAAAGGAAACGGGCCCGCTCGCCACCGGAAGAAGCCTTGGTTTTCAGTTCAGCGATCACCAAGCCTTCATCATCGCTGGCCACACTCACGATTTCGGGCTCCATTGGCGTGAAGGCTTGCAAGGCGCCGAGGTAGGTTGGCGTTTCCACCAGAACGCGGCTGTCGGCGTCGATCAGCACCTTGGCCACCAAATCCAGCCCCTGCTGCGAGCCGGTGGTGATCAGCACCTGCGCGGCGTCGACCTTCCAGGGCAAACTGGCCGCCACCATCTCGCGCAGCGGCGCGTACCCCTCCGAGGCTGCGTACTGCAGCGCCGCCTGGCCGTAGGCCTCGCCCTTGCCCTGCAAGACAGCCTGGCAAGCCGCAGCAAACTCGCTGATCGGGAAGGTCTTGGGCGAGGGCAGGCCACCGGCAAAACTGATGATGCCGGGGCGCTCGGTGACTTTCAATATTTCGCGGATCACCGAGGGGTTCATCTTCTCGGCGCGGGCGGCCATTTGCCAGAAAGGGGCGCGGGCGGTGTCGGCGGAGGTGGCGGCTCGGGCCGCATTCAGGGCATCACGTTTCATGGTTTGTTTCCTTCATCCAAAAACATCAATTCACCGGCATGCGTTTGCCAATGAAAACGGTGGCAATCACCGCCAGGCCAAAGCCCAGCGTGAGGGCGTCCAGGTTTTCGCCCAAGAGCGGCATGGCGAACAACAGGCTCAGAAACGGCTGCACCAGTTGCACCTGGCTCACCCGCACCGCGCCGCCCAGCGCCAGCGCGCGGTACCAGGCAAAAAAGCCGATCCACATCGAGAACAGGGCCACGTAAGCGAACGCCCACCAACTGTAAGTGGCAATCGCGGCGGGCGCAGCCGGCAAATTGAGCCAGGCCAAGGGCAGCGTGACCGGCAAAGACATCACCAGCACCCAGCAGATCACGCGCTCGGCACCCAGCACGGGCGTGAGTTGCGCGCCGCCCACGTAGCCAAAAGCGCCGGTCAACATGGCGATGAGCAAAAAGCCGTCGGCCAGATGCAGGCTGAAGTGGCCAGCGCTGTCGGCCGAGCGCAGGCCCATGAACAGCAGCACCAGCAGCGTGCCCGCGACGGCGGCCAGCCAGAAGCCGGGCGACGGGCGTTGGTGGAACCAGATCGCCGCCAGCACCGCCGTGGCCAGCGGCAACAAACCGGTGACCACTGCGCCGTGGGTGCTGGGCACCTGCTGCAGCGCCAGCGCCAAAAACAGCGGAAACCCCACCACCACGCCGCAGGCCGTCATCAGCAAGAGCCACCATTGCTGGCGGTTGGGCACGATGAGTTGGCCGCGGCCGTGTTGCACCAGCAGGTACAAGATCGACAACAGCCCCGCCACCGCAGCGCGCCCGAAGGTGACGAACCAGGGTGAGAGTTGCGGCGCGGCCAAGGTGCCCACGGCGAGTTTGGTCATCGGCAGCGTCGCGGCAAAAAGTGCCACACCCAGGAGGCCGAGCCACAGGCCACGGCGCACGTTGGCGGCGCCTGCGTGGGGGGACAAAACGGGCGCGGATGTAGTGGGCACGGATGTAACGGGCACGGACGCAACCGGAAGGGGCGGCAATTGCGCCTGTGCGTTCATAAAGCCGCCATCCAAGCTGCGGTGACCACCAGAATCGCCGCCATCGCGCGGTTGAACCACAGAAGCCGCGCGCCTTGCGCCAGCCAGCGGCGCAAGAGCGACCCCATCGCCGCGTAACTCAGGTTGCTGGCCAAGCCAAAGGCCAGCATCAGCGGCAGGATGACGGCGAAACGCGCCATCAAATCCGCGCGCCCGGCCAGCCACCCGGCCACCACGGTGAGCGCCAGCATCCAGGCCTTGATGTTGAGGAACTGCAAGGCCACACCTTGCCAAAACGTCAGCTCAAACTGCGCCGAACCAGCCTCGGCCAGCGTGCCAGTTTGGCTCAGTTTGAACGCGAGCCAAAGCAGGTAGGCAATGCCCAGCACCTGAATCGCGATGCGCAAAGGCGGCATGGCCAACACAGCCGCGCCCACACCGAACGCGCACAGGGTGAAGAGCAGCCCCCAGCCCAGCGGCACGGCGACCACAAAACGCAGCGCCCGCACGAAACCGAAGTTGGCAGCCAATGCGGTGGAGAGTGTGGTGTTGGGCCCGGGTGTGAAGCTGGCGGCCGTGCAAAGCAGCAAAAGGGCGGTGAATTCGGCCGTGGACATGCACCGACTTTACAGAAATGGCCAACACACCAACAATACAGTTTTAAAATCAAACTCATAATCTGTACTGCCTGTGCGCAAAGCACATGCCGAAAACCCAAAGCGCCAACCGGGCGTCATCGCTGGCACCCTGGAGACCGCAGAACCTGCCTTGGAGCCTGCCATGTTGATGAAAACCGCCTCCGCCACGCTCGCCGAGCAGCTCTGCAGACGCTTTGCCGAGCGCATCCAGACGCGTCTGCTCGCGCCCGGCGCGCGCTTGCCGTCCATCCGGCAATGCGCCCAGCAGCAGGGCGTGAGCCCGGCAACGGTGGTGGCGGCTTATGACCAGTTGCTGGCGCAGGGACTGGTGGAAGCGCGGCCGCACAGGGGTTTTTATGTTCGCGACAATATTGAGTCATCAAAAAAATCAATTGCAAGTCACGACTTTAATGAAATTAATGCTATAAATAATGATTCAAAAACGGTTAATAATTCACCATTTTTAACGACTAGAGAGTCAAAACACGTCCCCGTCAACGCCACCGCCCTGATCCGTGGCATGTTCCAGGGCAACAGCGGCAAACCGCAGCCGGGCATGGGTGTCTTCCCGCCAGACTGGCTGCAAACCACGTTTTTGGGCTCGGCGGTGCGCAAGGTCACCACCAGCGCGGCCTTGAACAGCTACTCGCTGCATTACGGCGAACCTGCGGGCGATGCGGGCCTGCGCCAGGCGTTGTCCAAAAAACTCGCCGCCATCAACGTGCAAGCCGCGCCCAGCCAGATCGTCACCACCGTGGGCGCCACCCACGCGCTGGACATTGTGAGCCGCACCCTGCTGCGCGCGGGCGACTGTGTGATGGTCGAAGAACCCGGCTGGGCCATCGAGTTCGCCCGTCTCGCCGCGCTGGGCCTGCGCATTCTGCCCGTGCCGCGCGGGCCAGACGGGCCCGACCTCGCCGTGATGGCCCAATACTGTGAGCTGCACCAACCGAAGCTGTTTGTCAGCGTGAGTGTGTTCCACAACCCCACCGGTTTTTGCCTGTCACCCGGCGCCGCCCACCGCGTGTTGCAGCTGGCCACCCAGCACAACTTCCACATCGTTGAAGACGACACCTACAGCCACCTCGCCCCCGACCACGCCACCCGCCTGTG
>JANMMR010000102.1:0-7769 GCA_031373455.1 Rhodoferax sp. | reverse complement strand
GCCAATATCTTCACCAAGGCGAGCAACGACGTCCGCGCGAAGGTTTTGCCAGGTCGTGGGATCGCGGTGCCTTCCTTCCAGAAAGATTGAGATAGCGTGAGCTTTCACGTCTTTCGGGGCCATAGAAGGATTATCTCTTCGTAGAGTGCGCCCGAGACCGTCCACGATTTGGTTCTCTGTACCGTTGAAGGTGAACCAAGGACGGCACTCAAAAGGGTCATTCAACGCCGATGGGGAAGAGAACCATACTGTCGACGTCGAAAAAAGTGATTCCGAATATTCATTTAGCGAACCGTACTTGAACAGAACTTCGACATTCATCTTTTACCTTGCGACGGCCAATAGAATGTGCAACTCGCAAAATCTGCATAGCAAAACAGACACTGCGGCCTTAGGCACAACAGAATGCTTTGTCTTCTTTTTGGACCAACGAAGCCGACCTCGTCACTATAGCCTGAACACAAGCTGTATCAGGCAGTGAGAAAAGGGTAATCCGTATACCCCTCCGCCCCACCCCCATACAAGGTCGCCCGCACCACGTCATTTAGCGGCGCACCTTCACGCAGGCGGCGGGTGAGGTCGGGGTTGGCGATGAAGGCTTTGCCGAAACACACCAGGTCTGCGCCGCTGGCTAGCGCTTGCTCGGCCAGGGTTTTGTCCAGCGCGTTGTTGACGATCCAGGCGCCCTTGCCGCCGGTAGATTGGTAGGCGGCGCGCAGCGCGGCGTAGTCAAACGGCTTGTCGCCTTGGGTGTGGTTGCGGTCTGCGCCGGTGGCGCCTTCGATGACATGTATGAAGGCCAGGCCTAGCGGGCCCAGTACACGGGCGACGTGTTCAAACAGCGGCTGCGGGTGCGCGTCGAAGGCGTCGTTGGCCGGGGTGACGGGCGAGATGCGGATGCCGGTTTTGCTGCCGCCAATGCGCTGCACGATGGCCTGCATCACCTCGCCAGCCAAGCGCGCGCGGTGCTCGATGGCGCCGCCGTAGGCGTCGGTGCGCTGGTTGGAATGGCTGCGCAGGAACTGGTCGATCAGGTAGCCGTTGGCGGCGTGCACTTCGACACCGTCAAAACCCGCCTCGATGGCGTTGGCGGCGGCTTGCGCGTAGTCGTGCACGATGCCGGGCAGCTCGTCGGCCCGCAGCGCGCGCGGTTCGGACGTGGCTTCAAACTGCGGCACGCCGTTGCGGATCAACACGGTCTTGGTTTTGGCGGTGATGGCCGACGGGGCCACGGGCGCATGGCCGCCGGGCTGCAAGTCCACATGCGAGACGCGGCCCACGTGCCAGAGCTGCATCACGATGTGGCCGCCCTTGGCGTGCACGGCGTCGGTGGTCATGCGCCAGGCCTTGATTTGCTCCGTGCTCCAGATGCCGGGCACGTCCGAATAACCCTGGCCCTGGTGGCTGATGGCGGTGGCTTCGGTGACGATGAGGCCGGCGCCGTCGCGCGGGTCGGCGCGCTGGGCGTAATACGCGGCCATCAGCGCGGTCGGGATGGCGCCGGGCGCACGGTTGCGCGTGAGCGGCGCCATGACCAGGCGGTTGGGCAGGCGCATGGCGCCGACTTGAACGGGTTCAAACAGGGATTTCATCGTTTTGGAGACCAAAGGGAAACAAAGGCGTGATGCTAACGGCTTGCGCGCGCGTCTGCACGGCGCGGGCTTTTTCGCAGCCTTATCATCATCCCATGAACCCCTCAGCCCATTCGTTGTGATGATCCGGCTGCCCCGCGTTGCCAAATGGCTGCTGGCCTTTGTGGCGGGTCTGCTGTTGCTGGTGGTGCTGGCCCTGCTGGTGTTGCAGCACTGGGTCGGGACGGACGACTTTCGCCAGCGCGTGGGCCGGGAGGCGGGCGCGGCGCTGGGCTTTGAAGTCCAGGTCGGGCGCGTCGAGCTGGACTGGTGGCCGATACCGGCGCTGGCCGTGAACGATATTCAAGTGCTGACGCGCCCGCCCTTGAGCGCAGGGCGCATCGAAGTGCGGCCCCGTTGGTCCAGCCTGTTGACGGGGCGGCCCGCCTTGGCCACGGCTATCGTGCGCCAAGCGGTGGTGGAACAGGCGGGGGTCGACGCCATGCTGAACGCACTGCAAAAAAAGAAGTCGCCAAAACCACCCGACCAGAAACCCGCGCCGGAATCCGCTCCCAGCCTGGCGCTGCTGGGTGCCGTGGCGGGCAGCCGGATCGTGCTGGATGACGTGGCCTGGCAGGGCCTGCGCAACGAACGGGTGGCCGTGGATGCCGACATCCGCCTGGGCGCCGACGCCTTGCCCGACACCGTGGTGGCCAAGGTCTTGCGGTTCCAGTACAAGGGCGTGGGCGACTTGCGCGGCAGTGAACTCGATGTGAAGCGCGAATTGACAGGTGAAGGGGCGGGCTACTTGCTGGCCTTGCAGCTCAAAGGCGGCGCAGCGACTGCTGACGCAGGCGCCGTGGCCAAACGCGGTGTGGTCAAGGGCCGGGTCGACCTGCAATGGCCTTCTGTTGCCTCGGCCTCGGCTGGGGCGACAGTGGCCGCACAACTGGTGGTGAAGGGCACGCTCGCCACCACCGATCTGGACGTGTCGCTGCTGGGTGAACCCAAGCCGGGGCAGCCGCCGCTGCTGAGCGGCCGTTTGGAAGCGCAGACGACGCTCAGCGCCCGCGCGGCCCAGGCGGGTGGCCTGCTGGATGTGCTGCAGACCGACTCCACGTTCACCGTGCGCAAAGCCGTGGTCCATGGCATTGACCTGGCCCGCGCGGTCAAGACGGTGGGCTTGAGCCGCGGCGGCGAGACCCGGCTCGATGTGCTGGCAGGCCAGTTGCAAACACGGGGCAAGGCGCTGCAATTGAGCAACCTGGTGGCCAGCTCGGGGGCGCTCAGCGCCAGCGGGCAGGTGGCTGTTTCACCCGCGCGCGCGCTGAGTGGCCGCGTCTATGTGGAACTCGGCGGCTCTGCGGTTCCCGCAGCGGCCAAAGGGGCCGTGGGTGTGCCTTTGGTGGTGGGTGGCACGCTGGATGCGCCCGAAGTCACGCTGACGCGCGCCGCGTTGATTGGCGCGGCGATTGGCACAGCGGTGTTGCCCGGCGTGGGCACGGGCGCGGGGGCCTCGCTGGGCGACAAGGTGGGCGAGAAGCTCAAAGGCCTGTTTGGCCGGTGAATACAGCCACGGACAAATAATTAACACCCATGTTAATTATTTGTCAAAAATGACGTCGCCGGCCGATTTTTAAGGAAATTGTGCTTTCAAGTCACGTGAAATGGCTATTATTTGCTATCAATATAGTAGCAAATGGCATCAGCTCGCGTACCCCGGGTTCTCGCGGTCCAGTTTGCGCAAGAGCGCCGGCCAGGCCAGTTGCGAGGCGCTTTGCCCGGCGGTGGCCACCTTCATGGCGTTTTTGTTGGCTTCCATGGGTGCGGGGCCGATCAGGTTGACGTCGCCGCTGGCTTGCGCGTCGATCTGGATGCGGCAGGCGCTCTCCAGAAAGTACATCTGCATGAAGGCGTCGGCAACGGTTTTGCCCACGGTCAAGAGGCCGTGGTTGCGCAGGATCAGGTGGTTGCTGGTTCCCAGACTGGCTTGCAGGCGCGGCTTTTCATCGGCGTAGAGGGCGATGCCTTCGTAGTCGTGGTACGAGAGCGAATTGAGGATGACGGTGGACTGCTGGCTGACAGGCAGCAGCCCCGCCTTTTGCGCGCTGACGCCCACGCCTGCGCGGCTGTGCGTGTGCAGCACGCAGCCGGCGTCGTCGCGCACTTCGTGGATGCAGCTGTGGATCGTGAAACCGGCCGGGTTGACGGGGTAGGGCGACTCGCTGAGCTTGTTGCAGCTTTGGTCGATCTTGATCAGGCTGCTGGCGGTGATCTCGTCAAACATCAGGCCATAGGGGTTGATCAAAAAGTTGTGCTCAGGGCCGGGGACGCGCGCCGAAATGTGGGTGAAGATCAGGTCGCTCCAGCCATAGGCTGCGACCAGACGGTAGGCGGCGGCCAAATCAACGCGCAATTGCCATTCTTCGGCGCTGACAACTTCTTTGAGGGATGGGATTTTCATGGTGACTCCAGTGTTGGGGGCAATGACGCGCATCCTATGCCGATTGAGCCTTCGATGCTGTCCGCGCCATGACAAGCTCGGGTTTTTACTGAGTCTTGGCTCCTGCCCGTGTTGTTTGAAGCGAGGAATCTGTTAAAATGTACAAAGTATTGAAAATTGTACAAAATGCAAACTGTCCCTTTGAGTGAATTCCGCGCCAACGCCTCCGCCATGATCGACTTGGTGGAGAAGGGCGAAACCGTGCGTATTCTGCGCCACGGCAAGCTGGTGGCGGAGCTGCGGCCGCCGACGCCGGAGCCTGAGCGCGTGCCCAGCTGGAAACTGCCGATCAAGCCGCTGCAATACCTGCGCAAGCCTGAAAAAACCGGCGCCCAGCTGATCATCGAAGAGCGTGAAAGCGGCATGTGATGAACATCCTTTTTGATGCTTCCGCAGCGTTCAAGCGCTACAGCGGCGAGGCTGGGTTCGAGCGGGTGATGCAGTTGCAGCAACAGAGCCGATTGGTGACCGTTGCAGCGCACTGCAAAACGGAAGTGGCGTCGGCCTTGACGCGCCAATGGCGGGAAGGCCTGTTCACCGACGACGAATACAGCCGTGTTTTAGCCGCCATCAGCTTTGATTTTGACGAACAGAACGTGGTGCCCATTTCCCCCCAGATTGAGCGCAATGCCATTGTCGCCATGCGCGTGTCGCCCCTGCGCGCCATGGACGCCCTGCACATTGGCACGGCGCAAGGCGAGCGGGTTGACCTGTTCGTCACGGCAGACCGCCAGCAGGCCGTTGCCGCCAGGGCGCTGGGCCTGAAAACAGAGTTGATCGAGTCATGAACTACCCTGAAGAATTTGACGTGATCGTCGTCGGCGGCGGCCACGCCGGCACCGAGGCCGCGCTGGCCTCCGCCCGCATGGGTTGCAAAACGCTGCTTCTGTCGCACAACATTGAAACCCTTGGCCAGATGAGCTGCAACCCGTCGATCGGCGGCATCGGCAAGGGCCATCTGGTCAAAGAAGTGGACGCCATGGGCGGCGCGATGGCGCTGGCCACCGACGAAGGCGGCATCCAGTTCCGCATTCTCAACTCCAGCAAAGGCCCGGCGGTGCGCGCCACGCGGGCGCAGGCCGACAGGGTTTTGTACAAGGCCGCCATTCGCCGCCGGTTGGAGAATCAGCCGAATTTGTGGCTCTTCCAGCAGGCGGTAGACGACCTGATGGTCACCTCGGACGGCAAAGGCGACCGGGTGGTTGGCGCCGTCACGCAGGTGGGCATCCGCTTCAAAAGCCGCACCGTGGTATTGACGGCGGGCACGTTCCTGGATGGCAAGATCCACGTCGGGCTGAACAATTATTCAGCTGGAAGGGCTGGCGACCCGCCGGCGGTGTCGCTCTCGGCGCGTTTGAAAGAGCTGAAACTGCCGCAAGGCCGGCTCAAGACGGGCACGCCACCGCGCCTGGATGGCCGCAGCATCGACTTTTCGAAGTGCGAACGCCAACCCGGCGATGGCATGGAAGGGGCCGAAAACCCCGCGCCGTCAGGCGCAGACAAGCTGCGCGTGCCCGTGTTCAGCTTCATGGGCAGCGCCGATATGCACCCGGCGCAAATGCCCTGCTGGATCACCCACACCAACGAACGCACGCACGACATCATCCGCTCGGGTTTTGACCGCAGCCCCATGTTCACCGGCAAGATCGATGGGGTGGGGCCGCGTTATTGCCCGAGCGTGGAAGACAAGATCAACCGCTTCGCCGGCAAGGAAAGCCACCAGATTTTCCTGGAGCCCGAGGGCCTGACCACCAACGAGTATTACCCCAACGGTATCTCGACCAGCCTGCCGTTTGACATCCAGTACGCGCTCGTGCGCTCGATGGCCGGGCTGGAGAACGCGCACATCCTGCGCCCCGGTTACGCGATCGAATACGATTATTTTGACCCGACCGGGCTGAAAAGCAGCTTTGAATCCAAAGCCATTGGCGGTTTGTTTTTCGCTGGGCAGATCAACGGGACCACGGGTTACGAGGAAGCGGCCGCCCAGGGTTTGTATGCCGGCATCAACGCGGCGCTGCAAGCCGGGGCGCAATCCAAAAATGCGGGCGCGTGGCAGCAAGACACCTGGGTTCCGGGCCGGGACCAGGCTTACCTTGGCGTGTTGGTGGACGACCTGATCTCCAAGGGTGTGAGTGAGCCGTACCGCATGTTCACCAGCCGGGCCGAGTACCGCCTGCAACTGCGGGAAGACAACGCGGACATGCGCCTCACGGAAATCGGCCGGCAACTGGGCTTGGTGGACGACGCCCGCTGGGAGGCCTTCAGCCGCAAACGCGAGGCTGTTTCACGTGAAACAGAACGCTTGCGGTCGATCTGGGTCAGCCCGAAGAACCTCAGCGCCGCCGAAGCCCAGCGGGTTTTTGGCAAAGCCCTGGAACACGAGCACAATTTGGGCGACTTGTTGCGACGCCCGGACGTGAACTACGCCAGTTTGATGTCGTTGGATGGCGGCAAATACGCGCCTGAAGGCACTACAGGCGACCCGAAGGTGAGCGAACAGGTGGAAATCGCCGTCAAATACTCAGGCTACATCGACCGCCAGCGCACCGAAGTGCAGCGCGCGGCGCACTTTGAACACCTCAAGCTGCCGGACGACCTGGACTACCTGCAGGTGCACGCCCTGTCGATCGAAGCCCGGCAAAAGCTGAGCAAACAGCGGCCCGAAACCCTGGGCCTGGCCTCGCGCATCTCGGGCATCACGCCGGCGAGTATTTCGCTGCTGCTAGTGCACCTGAAAAAACGCGGCTACCCCCAGTTTGCGGTGGCGGCTGAAGCCGGGCTGCCCGCGGCTGACGAATTGGCTGCTTGACGGTGCGTGGCCAGACCGTTTGCGCCACGCCTGGATTCGGCACGGCGATGCGCAGCCGGCCCAACTGCCGGGCGCGCGGCGTCAAGGCGGGCAGCCAATCGTGATCCAGCAGCTGCTTGACGGCGCCGCCCGGCTCGGCTTGTCGCTCACCCGGCCGCAAGCCGAAGCGCTTGTGGCTTACCTGGATTTGATCCAGAAATGGAACAAGGTCTACAACCTGACGGCAGTGCGCGAGCCGGCGCAGATGTTGACGCACCATTTGCTGGACAGCCTGGCGGTGGTCGCGCCGCTGCTTCGGCAACTTGCGGGCATGGCCTATGCGCGGGATGGCGCAGACGACAACCGCGCAGGCCCGGCGTTCCGGGTGCTGGATGTGGGCGCGGGCGCCGGCCTTCCCGGCATCGTGATTGCCATTTGTTGCCCGCAGATCCAGGTGGACTGCGTTGACACCGTCGCCAAAAAGGCGGCTTTTATCAGCCAGGTGGCGGTGACGCTCAAGCTGCCGAACCTGCGCGGCCTGCACAGCCGGGTGGAAAACCTGGGTGGCGCTGCAGGTGCCGCCAAATACGATGTGGTCTGTTCCCGGGCCTTTGCCACTTTGGCAGACTTCACCGATTGGTCTGCCGGCGCGCTGGCAGAAGGCGGCGTCTGGATGGCGATGAAGGGCAAACAACCGGCGGATGAGGTGGTGGCTCTGGGCGAGAGGGCGCCGGCCATCGAGGTGTTTCACGTGGAACAACTGGCCGTTCCAGGCCTGGACGCCGACCGCTGCATCGTCTGGATGCGCAAGGCGGAGTAAGCAGCTAAAAGCCGGAAACAGTAACTCGCTGTGGATTTGCCGGAGAGGTCGGGGTGGGTAGCTCCGCGAATGTCCCCCGCTTCG
>JANMMR010000626.1:0-4899 GCA_031373455.1 Rhodoferax sp. | reverse complement strand
CACGTGCGGACGGAACCCGTGTCGAAGTTCATGGCTGTGATCTGTTCACTTTTCGGGTCGGCAAGATTTCCTTGAAGAATTCTTACCGCAAAAATCGCCCACCTATTGCGAAGTCAACGCAATGACGCCCAATCCTTCCGTCGAGCGGGTGTCCTGAGGGCTCCGCCCCAAGGCCGCTGCTTCTGTCAAACGTTAAAACCCAAGGTGACATATGAACGAATCCCAAAGGGCCGCGTTCCTCGATGTGGCAAAACATCTGGTCACCCTCTCGATCGCAGCCCTGGGGTTCGTAATTACCATCATGTTCACGTCGCTATCCGGGGAGCCGCTTCTGAAAGCGACTGAATACAAGAACTCGCTTCAGACCTCCCTCATCTCATTTTTCATCTGCGTGGCGCTTGGGTTTCTCGTCCAAGCCTCGGTCTTGAGCACCATGCTCGGGGAGAATTCACGATTCTTCTTCGCCAAACCACGGTTTTTGCTCAGCCTTGCCTGGATTGCGTTTGTCGTCGGCGCGGTCGCGCTTTTCGTCTTTGCTTGGGCCACCACCTTTGGTGGTGCGAAGCTTGGGTTCTAAGCTCCGCATGTACCTGACCGCTGCAAAAAGGGCTCGCTCCCGCTTAGCCCAAGCCAGTGGTGCTGGCGATCGTTCAGGCCAGCGCGGCTAGTCCCGATACCCCGGCAACTCCCGGTCCAGCACCCGCATCATGGCGTCAAAAAACAGGCGCTCGCGTTCGTCACGGGTGTGGCTGTCTTGCGGGTTGGGCGTTTGCACACGGGCCACGACTTCGTCGCTGAGAATAGCCAGCTTCTGGCCGATGGCGGTTGCGGCGGACATGGCGATCAGCTGCATGCGGCACACGCGCTCCAGCCGGTAAAGCCGCCGGTAGGCCTGCGCCACGCTGTCGCCCACCACCAGTGCGCCGTGGTTCTTCATGAAGAGCACGTGTTTTTTGCCCAGCACGCGGGCCAGCCGTTCACCTTCTTGCAGGCTGTCGGCCAGGCCGGTGTAAGCATCGTCATACGCCACGTGGCCGTGGAAAAACGCCGAGGTCTGGCTGGTGGGGTGCAGGCGGTTGTCTTGCAGCATGTTCAGCGCCGTGGCCCAGGTCTGGTGCGTGTGCAGCACCACCCTCGTTCCGGTGAGGCGGTGGATCGGCGCATGGATGCATTTGGCCGAAATCTCCACCGGCCCTGCGCCCGCGAGGGTTTCACCGGCTTCGTTGAAGACCATCATGTCGCTGGCTTTCGCCTCGGACCAATGTTTGCCGAAGGGCAGGATCAGGTACTGGTCTTTTTTGCCGGGCACCGTCACGGTGAAGTGGTTGTCAATGCCTTCTTCGAGCTCGTGCAGCGCGGCCAGGCGGTGGGCCGCAGCCAGGTGGATTTTGGCCAAGTCCAGCGGCGTGCTGACTTTGACCGAAATGCGGCGCGTTGCATTGGCCGGTGTTTTAACCAAGGGGCTCAGATGGCCGGTGATGGTGCGGGAGGTTGCCATGTTGTTCATCCTTTGAGGGGTTGAAGCTGACTTATTTGAAGATCACGGTTTTGTGGCCGTTCAACAGCACGCGGTGCTCGCTGTGCCACTTCACGGCGCGCGCCAGCACCTGGCTTTCGGTGTCGCGGCCCATGGCGGTGAGGTCTTCCACGGTTTTGTTGTGGTCGGCGCGGGCCACGTCTTGCTCGATGATCGGGCCTTCGTCGAGGTCGGCGGTGACGTAATGTGCCGTGGCGCCGATGAGTTTCACGCCGCGTTCGTGCGCCTGGTAATAGGGTTTTGCGCCCTTGAAACTCGGCAAAAACGAGTGGTGGATGTTGATGGCGCGGCCGGCCAGTTTGCGGCACAGGTCGTCGCTCAGAATTTGCATGTAACGCGCCAGCACCACCAGTTCGGCGCCTTCGGATTCAATCACCTCGTAAGTCTTCGCTTCGGCCTGCGCCTTGGTCGCTGCGGTCACGGCAATGTGGTGAAAGGGCACGTTGTAACTCGCGGCCAGTTGGTAAAAATCACGGTGGTTGGAGACGATGGTGCGGATATCGAGCGGCAAGAGGCCGCTCTTCCAGCGGAACAACAAATCATTGAGGCAATGGCCGTCGCGGCTCACCATCAGCACGGCTTTCATCGGCGCGCTGCTGGCGTGTAACTGCCAGCTCATCTGGAAGGGCGTGGCAAATTCGACGAGCTGGCGGCGCAAATCGTCGGCGGAAATGGACTTGGCGGCGAACTGCACCCGCATGAAGAAAAGCCCGGTGCCCTGGTCGTTGTACTGCGCGGCTTCTTCGATGTTGCAGTCGCGTTGCATCAAGAAACCGGAAACGGAGTGCACCAGACCCAGGCGGTCGGGGCAGGAGAGTGTCAATATGTAGGGTGTGGCAGTGGTCGTCGTCATGGCCTGAATTGTCGCAAATCGTTAAACTGGCAGGCTGAACCGGGCTGAACCGGGCTAGCGCCTTGCTGGAGCGCGGCTTGGGCGCACACTTTGGAGATTCAAATGGCCAAAATCGACTTCAACATGGACAACCACTGGTTGCCCTTCACCCCCAACCGCAGCTTCAAGGACAACCCGCGCGTCATCGTGGCGGCAGACGGCATGCTGTTCAAAACCCACGATGGCCGCGAAGTGATCGACGGCATCTCCAGCCTCTGGTGTGTGGGCGCGGGGCACAACCGCAAGCCAATCAACGAAGCCATCAAGCAGCAGCTTGACACGCTGGACTATTCCACCGCCTTCCAGGCCACGAATGACGTGGCCTTCAAGGCCGCCGAGATGATCGCCGCCATGGCGCCGGGCGACTTGAACAAGGTGCTGTTTTGCAACTCCGGCAGTGAGGCGGCAGACACTTCCCTGAAAGTGGCGCTGGCCTACCACCGCGCGCGCGGCGAAGGTCACCGCACGGTGTTCATCGGCCGCGAGAAGGGTTACCACGGCGTCGGTTTTGGTGGCATGAGCGTGGGTGGCATTCCGGGCAACCGCAAGGCCTTCAGCACGGCGTTTTTGCCGCGTGTGGACCACATGCCGTTCATCCATGACGCCGTCAACAACGCCTTCATCCACGGTGAGTTGCCCGAGTGGAAAGCGGGCCTTGCGCACCCGCTGGATGAGCTGGAGAACCGCATCTTGCCGCTGCACGACCCGAGCAACGTGGCGGCGATCATTGTGGAGCCGGTGGCGGGCAGCCCCGGCTGGTATTTGCCGCCCAAGGGTTACCTGCAGCGTCTGCGCCAGATCTGCGACAAACATGGCATTTTGCTGATTTTTGACGAAGTCATCACCGGGTTTGGCCGCCTGGGCACCAACTTTGGCGCCGACTATTTTGGTGTGGTGCCCGACATGCTGAACTTCGCCAAGGCCGTCACCAATGGCGTGATCCCGCTGGGCGGTGTGATCTGCCGCCAGCACCTGTTTGACGCCATGATGAGCGCCAACGCCAAAAGCCCCGCGCACGCCATTGAGCTGGCGCACGGCTACACCTATTCGGGCCACCCGGTGGCCTGCGCGGCTGCGGTGGCCACGCTGAACCTGTTCAAACAGGAAGCCCTGTTCCAGCGCGCCGCCGACATGGGCAAGGTGCTGGGCGACGCGATGCACAGCGCGCTCAAAGGGCTGCCGAATGTGATCGGCATCCGCACGCTGGGGCTGGCTGGCGCGGTTGAACTGACCGGCATCGACGGCCTGCCCGGCAAACGCGCCTACGACATCTTCCTGGAGTGTTACCACCAGGGCGCGATGGTGCGGCCCGCTGGCGAAGTGCTGGTGCTGGCGCCACCTTTCATTGTGGAGAAATCGCACATCGACCAGCTGGTGGGGATTCTGGCGGCGGCGATCAGGAAACACGCCTGAGGGAAAAAACACGACTGGAGGTTTCGGCCTTCGGGTTCGGGCGCCTGCGGGACTGCACGGCTTTACGCGATCAAAAACACCTGATCGTACCCACATTGGGTATGTTTGGATGTTTTAACCCGCAAAATCAGCATTTTCATACCTTTTTTGGCCGCCAAGTCACGTGAAATGGCCATTTATTGCTATTAATAATATAGCAATTGAATCGCCCATATCCACACCGACTGAGCCGAGACCAGCCGGGAATACCCGGTCTAAAAGGGGTTGACAGCGGATCGGGCCCACGCAATAATGGATCATTAGTGAATCAATGTTTCATATGCGAAACACCTGATTGACCCCGTTGCCGGGGCAGGTCACCGCATTTCACCTCGGGAGCCCCTCATGAGTGACTGGCAAGACGTTGCCGACAGCAGCCAGCTGGACGCCGATTTTCCACTGGGCGTGGAGGTCAACGGCCGGCCCATTGGTGTTTATTTGGTCGATGGCCAGGTGCACGCGATTGACGACGTCTGCCCGCATGCCGACGCGCTGTTGTCGCAGGGTTTTGTCGAGGGCGGCGTGATCGAGTGCCCGCTGCATGGCGCGCGTTTCGAGATCGCCAGCGGCAAATGCCTCAATGAAATTGGCGAGCGCGACATCCGCTGTTACCCGGCCAAGGTGGAAAACGGCCGCGTGGTGATCCAGATCCTGGCAGTATGACGAATCCGGCGGTTGCCATCCAGTTTGAAAACGTTGAAAAACGTTTTGCCGCGCGCGGCGCCACGGCCGAAGTGCTGGCGGTGCGCGAGGTGAACTTCTCCATTCAAACCGCCGAGGTGGTGTCGATCATCGGGCCCTCAGGCTGCGGCAAAAGCACGCTGCTGAACATGGGTTCGGGGCTCTCCAAACCCACTGCGGGCCAAGTCAAGGTGGCAGGCCAGGTGGTCACCGGCCCCAACCGGCAGGTTTCGTTCATGCTGCAAAAAGACCTGTTGATGCCGTGGCGCACGATTGCGCAAAACATCGAGTTCGGCCTGGAGTTGCGCGGCGTGCCCGCCACCCAGCGCAGCGCCGT
>JANMMR010000621.1:0-4776 GCA_031373455.1 Rhodoferax sp. | reverse complement strand
TTCGATGTCAACAACATGCTTTATGGCACCTTGTTCATGTTGGGCGGGGCTTATACCCTGGCCCACGATGGGCACGTTCGGGGCGATTTTTTTTACGGCAACATGAAGCCCCGCACCCAGGCCAAAGTTGATCTTGTCCTGTACTTCGTGTTTTTCCTTCCCGGCATCGCCGCGCTGACCTGGGCAGGCTGGACTTATTTCAACGAGTCGCTGGCGATGCGCGAGCAAACCTTCAACGCCACCCCGATTCCACTTTACCCCTTCAAATTTGTGATCCCGGTGGCCGGCGCCATTGTGCTGATGCAGGGCGTTGCCGAGATCATCCGATGCATCGTGTGCATCAAGACCGGCGTATGGACGCCGCGCCTCAAAGACGCGCAGGAATCAGACGTCGTCGCCCAGCAATTAGCGGGCAGCGAGTTTGTGGACGAGGAAGCCAAGGCCCTCGCAATCGAACAGTCCAAAACGGTGAAAGGCTGATCATGAGCAACGCAGCACTTGGCATGACCATGCTCGGCCTGATCGTGGTCGTCATCATGATGGGTTTCCCCACGGCTTTTACGCTGATGGGTCTGGGCATGGTGTTTGGCTACATTGCCTTCTACAACCCGGCGGCCGGTTTTCTTGACAACCGCATTTTCGACTTGATGGTGCAACGTGCCTTTGGCGCCATGACCAACGAGACACTGTTGTCCATTCCGCTTTTCGTGCTGATGGGTTATGTGATGGAACGGGGCGCGCTGGTGGACAAAATGTTCCATAGCGTCCAGCTGGCGTTTCGCAGCGTACCGGGTTCACTGGCCGTCACCACCTTGATCATTTGCACCTTTTGGGGCATCGCCAGCGGCCTGGTCGGCGCCGTGGTCGTACTGATGGGCGTGATTGCGATGCGGCCCATGCTCAATGCCGGGTATGACACGCGTCTGGCGGCGGGTGTGATCACCGCCGGGGGCACCCTGGGCATTTTGATTCCGCCTTCCGTGATGATCATTGTTTACGCGGCAGTCGCCGGACAATCGGTGGTCAAGCTCTACGCAGCGGCGATGTTTCCAGGTTTCTTTTTGGCCTTGTTGTACCTGATTTACATCATCGGCTGGGTACTCATCAACCCGAAAATTGCGCCAAAACTTCCGCCTGAGCAAATGAAGGCGCCGATTCCGCCCTGGCTGGCTCACGTGTCGTCTGCGTATTCGCACCGTACCCTGCCGGCGCTGGTGGGCGCTGTGCTTGCGCCGGGCAAAGCTGTCCGCAGCGACATTGCCGGATTGGCAATCACTTGGGGCCATTTGTTCCGCAGCATGTTGATGGCGCTGGTGCCATTTTTCATTGCGGCGGCCACTTTGGGTGCTGCCTGGTGGTACGTGGTGATTCATTCGCAAGAAGACAACAATGCTGCACAGGCCGTTCAAGTTGAGCAGGTTGCCAAGGCGGCGCCTGGCGGGCCCGTCAGTTCGACTGCCGCTAAAACGGCAGCGGAGGCGGCGCCAGCAAGTGGCGGCCTGCAGGAGCCGCCGTCGTCAGACGGCGTCAAGGAACCGCCTGTACCGGATGGCGGATTGAAAGAGCCTCCATCGGACACGGGTGTCAAGGAACCGCCCGCAGAAGGGGGGCTTCAGGCTCCGCCCGGCTCTTCCGATGTCAAAGAGCCGCCCGGCACTGAAAAAACCGCGTCTGACAAACCCGGCTCCGAGCCGGCCTTGCAGGAAATGGGCGACCCATCGGCCAAAGGCCCGCAAACGGCGCCGGTTCCCGAAGCGTTCTACTCCTGGTTCTGGGTAGCGTGCGGAGCTTCGTTGCTGCTCCTGGCTTGGTATTACCGCCGGTTTGACGCCGAGCAGTTTGAGATTTTGCGCATGCTCGTCTCGTCGGTAATGCCACTGGCCTTGCTGACGTTCATTGTTTTGGGCGTGATTCTGTTTGGCATCACCACGGCGACCGAGTCTGCGGCAGTGGGCGCGGCAGGTGCTTTCCTGATGGCGTGGCACGCGGGGACCCTGGATTTTGAGAAAATCAAGCAGGCTGTGTTTTTGACGGCCAAAACGACATCGATGGTCTGCTGGCTGTTTGTTGGCTCGGCGCTGTTTTCTGCCGTGTTTGCGTTGCTGGGTGGCCAACGCGTCGTGGAGCAGTGGGTGTTGTCGATGGACCTCTCTCCCATGCAGTTCATGCTACTCTCACAGGCAATCATCTTCGTCTTAGGCTGGCCACTGGAATGGACCGAGATCATCGTGATCTTTGTGCCCATCTTTTTGCCTCTGCTGGCGCATTTCCAGATTGACCCGATTTTGTGGGGCGTGCTGGTGTTTGTGAACCTTCAGGCGGCGTTTCTTTCGCCGCCGGTTGCGATGTCGGCGTTTTACCTGAAGGGGGTGTCGCCACCACACGTAACGATCAACCAGATATTTGCCGGCATGATGCCTTACATGTTCATCGTCATCATCTGCATGGTGCTGATGTACATCTGGCCGGGGCTCACACTGTGGTTGCCCAAGTACCTCTACGGCTAATCCTATAATCCCGCCAGACACATCGGCCCGCCTCCTGGCGGGCCTTTTTCAGGGATTTCAATGATTTTCGTGACGGGCGGGGCCGGATTCATCGGTTCAAATTTTGTACTGGACTGGTTGGCGCAATCCAATGAGCCAGTGCTCAATCTGGACAAGTTGACCTACGCCGGCAACCGGCAAAACCTCGCTTCGTTGAATGGCGACGAGCGGCACGTTTTTGCCCACGGCGACATTGGCGACTCGACGTTCGTCAATGCCCTGTTGAATCAGTACAAACCCCGCGCCGTCGTGAACTTCGCGGCTGAATCCCACGTCGACCGCTCCATCCACGGGCCTGAAGACTTCATCCAGACCAACATCATGGGGACGTTCCGGTTGCTGGAGGCCGTGCGCGGATATTGGGGTGAAATGCCTGCGCCGGACAAATCCGCGTTCAGATTCTTGCATGTGTCGACCGATGAAGTTTACGGTTCGCTCGCCAAAGGCGATGCGGCCTTCAACGAAGACAACAAATACGAACCCAACAGCCCCTATTCGGCCAGCAAAGCCGCCAGTGACCACCTCGTTCGCGCCTACCACCACACCTACGGCCTGCCGGTTTTGACGACGAACTGCAGCAACAACTACGGCCCTTGCCACTTCCCAGAAAAGCTGATTCCGCTGATGATCGTCAATGCGCTGGCCGGCAAGCCCTTGCCCGTTTATGGGGATGGCTTGCAGATTCGGGATTGGTTGTATGTGAAGGACCACTGCAGTGCGATCCGTCGTGTTCTGGTCGCCGGGCGGGCGGGCGAGGTCTATAACGTGGGTGGCTGGAACGAAAAACCCAACATCGAAATCGTCAACACGATTTGCACCTTGCTTGACCAGTTGCGACCCAAAAATGGTGGATCAAGTTATCGCGAGCAAATTACCTACGTGACCGACCGGCCGGGCCATGACCGACGGTACGCGATAGACGCCGGCAAGATTGAACGCGAGCTCGGTTGGAAGCCGGAAGAGACATTTGAAACTGGAATCCGCAAAACTGTGCAGTGGTACCTTGAGAACCAGGATTGGGTTGCCCAAGTGCAATCGGGCGCTTACCGGGAGTGGGTGGAAACCAACTACACCAGTCGCGCCGGTCACGCGTCATGACCAAGATTCTGCTCCTGGGCAAGGGCGGGCAGGTGGGCTGGGAGCTGCAGCGCAGTCTGGCCTTGTTGGGCGAGGTTATAGCGCTCGATTTCGACAGTGCAGACTTCTGCGGTGACTTCACCAACCTGGCTGGGTTGAGAGAAACGGTACGCCGGATTTTGCCCAGTATCATTGTGAACGCAGGCGCCCACACTGCAGTAGATAAAGCCGAGGGTGAGCCTGAACTTGTGCGGACCATCAATGCACTGGCACCTGGTGTGCTGGCCAAGGAAGCCAGGGAAATTGGCGCCTGGCTGGTCCACTATTCAACAGACTATGTGTTTGACGGAAGTGGCAACAAGCCGTGGACCGAACTTGATTCGCCGGCGCCATTGAGTGTTTACGGCCGCACAAAGCTCGAAGGCGAACGATTGATTCAGTCCAGTGCCTGCAAACACCTGATTTTCCGGACCAGCTGGGTTTATGCGGCTCGGGGCGGAAACTTTGCCAAAACCATCCTCAAACTTGCGCAAGAGCGTGAGCAGTTGAAGGTGATCAATGACCAAACTGGCGCGCCAACTGGGGCCGAAATGCTGGCAGACGCAACGGCGCAGGCACTTCGATTGGCTGCATTGGGCTCTGCCGACCGTCAGGATCTTTCTGGCTTGTACCATCTTGCAGCCGGCGGTCAAACAACCTGGTATGACTACGCCAATTTTGTCCTGGGCGAAGCCAAAAAGAATCAACCGGGCATGCAGTTCGCTGCAAAGGAAGTTATGCCCGTTACCACGTCAGCCTTTCAGACGGCGGCAAAGCGACCGCTAAACTCTCGCCTTCACACTGGCAAAATCCAGTCCGCATTCGGGCTGACGCTGCCGCATTGGACAATTGGCGTCAGCCGCATGCTCACAGAACACCTGGAAAAACCGGTCTGAAAGTCACCCAATGACAACACGCAAAGGCATCATCCTCGCGGGCGGCTCTGGCACCCGCCTGCACCCGGCGACGCTGGCCATGAGCAAACAATTGCTCCCGGTCTACGACAAACCGATGATCTATTACCCCTTGAGCACGCTGATGCTGGGCGGCATGAAAGACATCCTGATCATCAGCACGCCACAGGACACGCCGCGCTTTCAGCAGTTGCTGGGAG
>JANMMR010000587.1:0-6986 GCA_031373455.1 Rhodoferax sp. | reverse complement strand
GGGCTCAAACAGTCGCGACTCAGTCGGTCTGCTGCGCAGCCCCCTGACCCCATCGTTTTACGTGCTTCGAGGCAGCGACAGACGAGCGCCAGCGGCGCTGCGGGGGTTCAGGCTGGGGGCAACGTTGCGGCAAACCGGCGCGCGAAAGGAGGCGAAGCCGACTGGAGCGTGTACGGTCGAGCCGCGAGTAAGACCTCTTATCCACGTTGGTCAATGGCGAGAAGAGGTTGTAGCTAAAGCAGTAAATCCTTACGGTCCCGCAATAGTGCGATGCAATCGCCATTGGTCCAGATGAGGCCACCTTGACCATGATTGCAGGAATTCCGCTCATTCTGCCGAAGCTCTGCACTTGTTAGACCGTATGCCGACGCAAACACTCGTCTGGGCGTCTCCTGCTTGGCTGCAAGCCCGCACGCATTCTTGAGACCAATTCGATCGCAGTTCGTCGCGTCAAAGCCGAACCCAAGGACGAACACGTGCCTCGCCTCGGCCAACCAACTGGCAGCGACTCCATCAGCAGAGCCTCTAAGAGTTGGGACAGTCTTAATCGAATCACGAGCGGCCTTCATGGCTGCGATAAGTGCCACCTCGTCATGGCCACCATAGGGAAGCGTGGCTTGTCGGGAGTAAGGACCAAGCGACCCATAAACATGATGGATGCGCAACTGACCAAGTATTTCATGTGCCTCTTGTGAGGCTAGACCGAAGGTGGCGCCGATTGCGCCATGGAGGAAATGTTCAAGCGACCGGTCATAGTTAAATGTAACAAAGCTGACAGCATTTCCAATCAACTCATCTGCCCTAGACACGCTTACCAGCAGCTCGCTCCATAGGAGCTGATACCAGTCAGAATTTCCTGGCCTAGAGCCAACTCCTCGCAGTGTCTCGTTTCTCTCAAGCGGAAGCAAGGTAGCTGCAATCGAAAGTTCCCCAAGTTCTTGAAACTCAGGCCGAAATGCGATGAATCTGTCAATTGAAGTGACACCTGACCTTTCGAACTCGTCGCGAAAATGCGCGATTGAGGTGTCAGAATGACCGCACTTCTGAAGGAGAGCGTGCAATGCAAAGCCCTTCCTTCCCAGACGGCATATCTCTTCTCGGAGCTTTACCCCAGTTGGAAAGCCAAAGGGCACGCTAGCTCCAGCACCCAAGATGAATGTGGTCTGCTCGGCAATCATGAGGTCAATTTAATGTATTTTGAAAAAATTCGGAACAGCAAGGCGGCCAGTCAGATAACGTGGCCAGCTCGAATCAAGAAAAGCTTTTGCAGCCATGGTCTTGGCATCATATCTAGCTGAAATGAACAGGCTTATTGTTTTCGGCAAAGTCATCATCCGGGTTCCTCTGCCGGGAATGAAGCCAACGACCATCGCAAGCAAACGATAGCCTGAACCCCCGCAACGCCGCTGGCGCTCGTCTGTCGCTGCCTCGAAGCACGTAAAACGATGGGGTCAGGGGGCTGCGCAGCAGACCGACTGAGTCGCGACTGTTTGAGCCCGTAGGGCGAGTTTGAGCGACGGCCCTGTCGTTGCGTACTGCAGATGGTCGCCCGAAGGGCCAGAGACAGTTGAGCGCCAGCGGCGCTGCGGGGGTTCAGGCCGACGACGTCAGATGGCACAGCAAAAAAACGGGCCTCTTTAAAAAATGGCGGGTTTTTTTGTTTGCCACCCAGACCTCTGGTGCGGTTGAAATTTTGAGGCGCTTGATTTTAAAATTGCTTTACTTTTAGAATAAGACTACAATTTATAATCTTTACTTTTGGTGATTCGGAGGTCTGCATGCAAATAGAAGCGATTGTGTCAAGCAAGGGGCAGGTCACCCTGCCTTCTGCCATGCGTGCCAAGCTGGGTATCAAGCCGGGATCACATGTTCGGTTCGATGTGCGTGGCAACGAGCTGGTGATCACGCCTGAGCTTCCGATGAGCGCTTACCGAGGCATCCTGGCGGGCTACGACCTGGGCGACATTGAGCCGGAAAAAGAGCCAGATCGGACGTTTGAGTGAACGTCGTCGATTCATCGGGATGGATTGAGTATTTGCAAAACACCCACCGCGCCGATTTGTTTGCATCGCCCGTCGAAGACCGCAACCGCCTCCTGGTTCCCACCATCGCGCTGTTTGAAGTCTACAAAATCCTCAGCCGCAAGGTTGCCCCCGAATTGGTAGACCGTTGCCTGGCCGTGATGCGTCTGGGCAAGGTGCTGGACTTCACCGATGCCCGCGCCATTGCCGCCGCGCAAGCCTCACGCGCCCATGGCCTGGCGCTGGCGGATGCGGCGATGTTCAGCATGGCCCAGGAACACAGCGCCACGTTCTGGACGCAAGATGCGGACTACAAAGGCCTGCCCGGTGTTCGTTATTTCGCCAAGCCATAGGCCGGGGCTGTGCCCATGGTGCGCTTACTGTCAGTTGGCGTGGAAAATATCAAAATTCCGACTTTTATATAGCCAATTATCAAAAAGTCGCGACTTTTTGATAGTGGACTATAAAATAGTCGCATGAAACGTTATGCAGACGATCTCATTCAAATAGACTTGGCCAAGAAAATGGTGTTCGTCACCGGTGCACGGCAGGTTGGCAAAACCACGTTGAGCAAGCTGCTGCTGGATGAGACCCCCGGCCAGTACCTTAACTATGACATCGCCGAAGACCGCGCCGTGATCTTGCGGCAACGCTGGCGTCCGCAGGCCAAATTGTTGGTGCTGGATGAAATCCACAAGATGCCCGATTGGAAGACCTGGCTCAAGGGGGTGGTCGACGGCAAACCCAAAGGGCAGCATCTGCTGGTGACGGGCAGCGCGCGGCTCGACACCTTTCGCCAATCGGGCGAGTCGCTGGCCGGGCGCTTCTTCGCCTGGCGGCTTCACCCAATATCGGTGCGGGAATGGTGCGAGCAGACGGGCGCACAACCGGCGGATGCCTTGACCCATCTGCTTGAGCGAGGCGGTTTCCCGGAGCCTTGCCTGGCCGAGACGGATGACGACGCGCAGCGCTGGCGCAGGCAATATTTTGACGGACTCATCCGCAACGACGTGCTGGAGTTTTCGCGTTTGCATGAGCTGACCGCGATGCGCCTGTTTGCGGAACTGCTGCGCCAGCGCGTCGGTTCGCCCTTGTCGCTGGCATCCATGGCCCGTGACCTGAATGTGTCACCCGTCACGCTCAAGCGTTACCTTGACATTCTGGAGGCGCTGTACATTGTTTTCGTGGTTCGCCCCTGGCACCACAACATTGCCAGGGCGACGCTGCAAGCGCCCAAAGTCTATTTCTTCGATACCGGCCTGGTGTTGGGCGACGAAGGTGTGCGCTTTGAAAACCTGGTTGCCTGCCATCTGCTCAAGCACATCCATTGGCAACAAGATGCCAAAGGCAAAGAGGTGGACTTGCACTACCTGCGCACCAAGGATGGCGCTGAGGTGGATTTTTGCCTGAGCCATACCACCAAAAAAGGCGCCACCTTGTCTCACCTGATTGAATGCAAAATGTCTGACAACAAGCCGCAAAACGCTTTGAGGCGGTTTGCGGCGCAATGGGCTGACGCGCAAGCCGTGCAAGTCGTGCGCAATCTGCGGCATGAAGAAGACGCAGGCAAAGTGCAGATCAGGGATGCTGCGGGCTGGCTCAACGGGTTGGATGCCTGAACCCAGGCAAGATGAAGCCATTCAGGCTTGCAGGAATTCAATCCAACCTCAATCATACCCAAATTGGGTACGATTGAGGTGTTTTTATCTTTTCCACGAAGATTTTAAGAAAATTCAGCATCTAAGTCACGTATTATATTGATAGTTTGCTATATAAATAATAGCAATTTGCAGGCCGGGTAAACCCGCGCTCACCTTAGAAGCAAGTCTCTAGACAAATCACCCGCCTGGCGAAGAGGGCGAAATTGCAGCAAAATAGCACGAACGTTCGTTTATTTTGACCAGCACCCATGCCACCGCCCGGACTTGAACCTCCTTCTGATGCCTCAACTGCGGCCCCGTCGCCCTCTGTTGCCGGAGTGACGCCGCCTGCGCGTGAGACAGGCCGCGACGGCGCCCGCGCCATGCACAAGGGCCAACAGACCAAGCAGGCTATTGTGGACGCCGCGCTCGGGCTGGCGACGCAGATCGGGCTCGAAGGCCTGTCGATCGGCGTGCTGGCCGAAGTGATGCGCATGAGCAAGTCCGGCGTGTTCGCGCATTTTGGGTCGCGCGAAGAGCTGCAGATTTCGGTCATCCGCGAATACTTC
The DNA here is from genome assembly GCA_031373455.1 of Rhodoferax sp. Classification (GTDB taxonomy): domain Bacteria; phylum Pseudomonadota; class Gammaproteobacteria; order Burkholderiales; family Burkholderiaceae_C; genus JANYCG01. Next base: position 2,756 of record JANMMR010000587.1, on the reverse strand, counting down.
AACCGCTTTGAGCAGGAGATTTTTGCCCCCGCCATGCAGGAGCCCAAGGGCCTGCCGCGCCTGAAGGCCCTGTTTGACAACTGGATGAAACGCGTGGCGGTCGAGATCCAGTCGGGCTGCATCTTCATCAGCGGGGCGGTGGAGTTTGACGACCGCAGCGGCCCGGTGCATGACGCGCTGGCCAGTTCGGTGAAGACTTGGCTCAAAGCGGTGTACCGCGCGGTGGTGCAGGCCAAGCAATGCGGCCATTTGCGCGCTGACGCCAACGAGCAGCAGATTGCCTTTGAGATTCACGGCCTCATCCTCGCCGTGCACTATGAGGCGCGTTTCCTCAAAAACCCGGGCTCGGTGGAGCGGGCCAAACGCGGGTTTGACAACCTGCTGTTGCTGTTTGGCGCTCTGCCGGCCAACGCAGCCAAGCCCGCCCGGTCTGCCAAGCCGGCCAAAAAAACCTGAATTTATCTTCCCTGAAAGACCGAACCATGCCCACCTACACCCCACCCCTGCGCGACATGCAATTTGTGATGCATGAGCTTTTGCACGTGGTTGACGATTTCAAAGCCATTCCGAAACACGCGGACATCGACGCCGACACCATCAACGCGGTGCTCGAAGGCGCAGCCCAATTCGCCTCGGAGGTGGTGTTTCCCCTGAACATCAGCGGCGACACCGAAGGCTGCAAACTGGACCCCGCCACCCACGAAGTCACCACGCCCAAGGGTTTCAAGGCGGCCTACTCGCAGTTTGTGGCGGGCGGCTGGCCGGCCCTGAGCTGTGACCCCGCCTTTGGCGGCCAGGGCCTGCCGCTGGTGGTCAACCAGTGCCTGTATGAAATGCTCAACAGCGCCAACCAGGCCTGGGGCATGTACCCCGGCCTCACACACGGCGCCTATGCCGCGCTACGCACCTATGGCACGCCCGAGCAGCAGGCCACCTACCTGCGCAAGATGACCAGCGGCGAGTGGACCGGCACCATGTGCCTGACCGAACCGCATTGCGGCACTGATTTGGGCCTGATGCGCACCAAGGCCGAGGCGCGGCCCGATGGCACTTACAAAATCACCGGCAACAAGATTTTCATCAGCGCCGGTGAGCACGACATGGCCAGCAACATCGTCCACCTGGTGCTGGCGCGCCTCACCGACGCGCCGCCCGGCATCAAGGGCGTGAGCCTCTTCATCGTGCCCAAGTACAACGTCAACCCGGACGGCAGCCTTGGCAGCCGCAACGGCATTTACTGCGGCGGGCTGGAGCACAAAATGGGCATACACGGCAACGCCACGGCGCAGATCGTGATTGACGGCGCCATCGGCACGCTGGTGGGCCAGCCCAACAAGGGCATGCAGGCGATGTTCGTGATGATGAACTCCGCGCGCCTGGGCGTGGGCAACCAGTCGCTGGGCCTCACCGAAGTGGCTTACCAGAACGCGCTGGCCTATGCCAAAGACCGCACGCAAATGCGCTCCCTCTCCGGCCCGAAAGCCAAAGACAAACCGGCCGACCCGATCATCGTGCACCCCGACGTGCGCAAGATGCTGCTCACCGCGCGCGCCTACGCCGAGGGTGGCCGCGCCCTGGCGATCTACTGCGCCGTGTTGCTGGAAAAAGAGCACTACCACCCGGACGAGCAAGTGCGCAAGGACAGTGGCGAGATGTTGTCCCTGCTCACGCCCATCGTCAAAGCCTTCCTCACCGACAACGGTTTTGAAGCCACCACCATGTGCCAGCAGGTGTTTGGCGGCCACGGCTACATCAAGGAATGGGGCATGGAGCAGTTCGTGCGCGACGCCCGCATCAACATGATCTACGAAGGCACCAACACCATCCAGGCGCTGGATCTGCTGGGCCGCAAGGTGCTGGGCAACAACGGCGCCACGCTGAAGAAATTTGGCAAACTCATCGGCGCGCTGGTGGAAGCAGAAGGCGTGAACGAGAAGATGGCCGAGTTCATCAATCCCATTGCCATGCTGGGCGATCAGATGACCAAGTTCACCACCGAGCTGGGTTTCAAGGGCATGCAAAACGCCGATGAAGTGGGCGCTGCCGCCGTGGACTACCTGCGCGTGGCCGGCCATCTGGTGTTTGGCTACTTCTGGGCGTGCATGGCGCAGGTGGCGCTGCGAGAAATTGCCGCAGCTGAATCGGAAAAACGACCGGCGGATCCGTTTTACCTGGCCAAACTGCAGACCGCGCGTTTCTATTTCGCCAAATTGTTTCCTGAGACGGCATCGCTGATACGCACTGCCCGCGCGGGCGCTAAAGTGCTGCTCGACACAGAGGCGGTGTTTGCCTGAGATGCGCCCGGCGCCTCCCGTCATCAACCCCGTCAATACCTCAATCTGATCGATCAGGAGTTCCCATGAAGACGACCTTGATATCTCTCGCACTGGCTGGTTTTTGCAGCCTGGCCAGCGCCCAAATGACGCCCGTCGGCAACTGGCACACGGTGGACGACAAAACCGGCGAGATCAAATCCGAAATACGCATCGTCGAGAGTGCTGGCGCTTTGAGCGGCAGCATTGCCAAAGTCCTGTCCAAGAATGCCAAGGCCGATGCCGTGTGTGACCACTGCACCGATGACCGCAAGGACAAACCGATGGTGGGTCTGCAAATCATCCGCGGCGGCAAAAAACTTGACGACAAAGAGGTGTGGGAAGGTGGCCGAATCCTCGACCCAGAAAACGGCAAGACCTATGCGCTGCGCCTGACGCCGGTGGAGAGCGGCGCCAAACTCGAAGTGCGCGGCTCGATCGGCC
>JANMMR010000562.1:0-2446 GCA_031373455.1 Rhodoferax sp. | reverse complement strand
CCTCATGCAGTTTCTCGTGGAGCGCGGGATTCTTTGCCAGCGCCCACGGTTTCTCGGAATCCCAATAGGCATTTATTTTGTCGGCATACGACATGATTAATCGCATAGCCAGGGCAAAGTCACGTTCCTCGTATGCGCGTTTTACTGAAAACTCAATGTCAAGAGCGCCGTCAATTGCAGTGTCGCCAAATGGGCTTTCAGTTAGTTTCGCAAGAGAGGAGCCATGCGCTGCCTCTAATAGCTGTCCGTCGAAGTGCTTTGTCAAAAACCCAGCGGCCCGGCTCGCAATATTCACATACTTCCCAATCAAATCCGAGTTCACCCGCGCCATGAAATCGTCGGCGTTGAAGTCGATGTCTTCGTTGCGGCCGGAGAGTTTGGCGGCGAGGTAATAACGCAGCCACTCGGGGTTCATGCCGAGGCTCAGGTACTTCAAGGGGTCGAGCCCGGTGCCACGGCTCTTGCTCATCTTCTCGCCGTTGTTCACGGTCAAAAAGCCGTGCACGTAAATGCGGTCGGGTGCCTTGCGGCCGCTGAACTTGAGCATGGCGGGCCAAAACAGCGTGTGGAAAGTCACGATGTCTTTGCCGATGAAGTGGATCTGCTCCAGCGCCGGGTTGGCCATGTAGGCGGCGTAATCTTCGCCGCGCTTGTCCAGCAGGTTTTTCAGCGAGGCGAGGTAACCCACCGGCGCGTCGAGCCACACATAAAAATACTTGGCCGGCTTGCCGTCGACTGCGGTGTCGGGAATTTCGATGCCAAAGTAGGGTGCGTCTCGGCTGATGTCCCAGTCGCCCAGGCCTTCGGAGGTGCTGCCATCTGCATTGGTGCGCACGCTGAACCATTCCTTCACCTTGTTGGCCACCTCGGGCTGCAGGCGGGGCTTTCCCGTTTCGTCAATACCTTGTGTCCAGTCGCTCAAAAATTCCACACATTTCGGATCTGATAGCCGGAAGAAAAAATGCTCCGAGCTTTTGAGCACCGGTTTGGCACCCGAGAGTGCCGAGTAGGGGTCGATCAGGTCCGTGGGCGCATAAACCGCGCCGCAGTTTTCGCAGTTGTCACCATACTGGTCTTTGGTGCCGCATTTGGGGCAGGCGCCCTTGATGAAGCGGTCGGGCAAAAACATGTTCTTCGCGGGGTCAAAGAATTGCTCGATGGTGCGGGTGTCGATCAGGCCGGCTTTTTTCAGGTCGCGGTAAATCTGCTTGGCCAATTCGTGGTTTTCCGGCGCGTCGGTGCTGTGCCAGTTGTCAAACGCGATGTGAAAGCCGTCGAGGTACGGCTTGCGGCCGGCGGCGATATCGGCCACGAACTGTTGCGGTGTTTTGCCGGCTTTTTCGGCGGCGATCATGATCGGCGCGCCGTGGGTGTCGTCGGCGCCGACAAAATTCACCTGATGGCCCTGCATGCGCTGAAACCGCACCCAGATGTCAGCCTGGATGTACTCCATGATGTGGCCGATGTGGAAGTTGCCGTTGGCGTACGGCAGGGCGGTGGTGACGAAAAGTTGGCGCGAGGCCGGGGCAGAGGTGGTCATTCAGGGATTCGCAGGGTGCATCAATCGGAATCTTGCCGCAGGTCGCCAACAGGTGCAATTGGCAGCAAGAGCGCGAATTATCCCAAGTTACCGGCGCACTTCGGGCCTTGTTGATGCCGAGTCAAAGAAACCGCGTGAATTCCTCCACCGGCGCGCGATCGGTGCGCAGCTGGTTCACCGGGTCGGCCGAGGCATAACCCAGCGCCAGGCCGCAGTAGACCATGTGGTCTGGCGACAGCTCGAATTCCGTGTGCAAGAGCGTGCGAAAACGCGCCCAGGCTTCCTGCGGGCAGGTGGCGAGCCCCTGCGCGGTGGCCGCGAGCATGAGCGATTGCATGAACATGCCCAGGTGCGCCCACTGGCCGCGCCCCATGCGTTTGTCGATCACGAAAAACATGCCCACAGGCGCGCCGAAAAACGCGTAGTTGTTGGCCACCCACATCAGGCGGGCGGTTTTGTCTTCACGTGGGATGCCGAGCTTTTCGTACATGTCTTCGCCCACTTTGTAGCGGCGGTCGCGAAAGGGCGCCCACAGGCTTTCGGGGTAGATCGGGTCGTCGCCTTCCTCGGAGGGCGCGCCAGACATCAAGGCTTTTCGGGCTTTGCCCACCAGGCGGTCTTTGGCCTCGCCCATCAGCACCACCACGTTCCAGGGCTGCAGGTTGCCCCCGGAAGGCGACCACCGCGCGGTGTCCAGGAGAGCGGTGACTTGTTCCCTGGAGACAGGCTGGTCGGTAAATTTGCGCGTCGAGCGGCGCGCTTGCAGGGCTTCTGCAACATTCATTGGGGGGTCTCCTTCTGGGTTTGCTTTGCCACTATACCGCCGCATGCCATAGCGATTGGCCCTTGGGCAGGCGGTTGGAGAACCATGACATGTCAGACAAATTGCATCGCATTTCACGCCGC
>JANMMR010000557.1:0-1996 GCA_031373455.1 Rhodoferax sp. | reverse complement strand
TCACCGTCGCGCGTTTGCCGGATTTGGCCAGCGCGTCCGGTTGCACCGTGTTCGGGTTGGCCAGAATGCGTTCAAAGTAGGGCCGGGCAGCTGCGCTGGTCACAATTTCCGCGCCTTCAGCTGCTGCCGTGCGCAGGCCGCCGGAATGGTCGAAGTGGTGGTGCGAATTGATGACGTATCGGATCGGCTTGTTGCTGAGCTTCTTCACCTCCGCCAGCATGGCGCCCGAGCGGCCATCGTAAAGGGGCGCTTCGACAACGATCATGTGGTCGGCCATCTCTATGGCAACGCTGTTGTGGGAGCCGCCGGCCAGAAACCAGACGCCATCAGCCACCTTTTCTGCCACCGCGCGCTCGGCAAAGGCGGGAACCAGCGCAGGGATGTCGATGGCAACCGCCACATTCGGTTTGAACTCTTTCACCGTGAGGTCGGCCACTTCATAACCGCCCATGTTCTGGCGGATGCGCATCGGGAACTTCACGCCGCCCACGTCTTTGTAGTCGGAGTACCAGGTGGTGGTGGCGGTGTCGCCCATCACCGGGTTGGGTTGCACGGACTCAACACGCTCCACCAGGTTGTTGGCGTTGATGAACGCGGTGGCGGTGAAATGGCCGGGCTCGGCGAAGGCGACGGCGGTGTAGCGTTTGCCGTTTTCATCGACCGTCCAGGCGCCGCTGTTGCTCTTCATGGCCGCCTTGATCGCGCCGTGGGGAGAGGTCCACAAATCATGCACACGGCCGCTTACCCCCAGAGGTGCGGCTTGGGGCGCAGGGCCGGCCATGTTCCAGGCGCTGCTGCCTTTAAGCAACTGGGTGGCGCGCTGTTCGCCTTGGCCCATCAGGGGAATGCCGCCGCCGCCCGTGGGTTCGGCGCGGTTTTGCGCGAAGTCCAGGCGCGATGCGCCGCCTTCGTAGTCCATCACGCGATTGAACATCGTCACATTGAGCTTGGGCCAGGCCATGCCGGGCTGGTAGGCTTGGCCGAAGATACCGCCGCTGCCGGTTGCGTCAAACTGGATCGATTTGAGTGCGCCGCCGCCCATGGCCGCGTTGGCCTGGGCCAGCGCCGCCGGAGCGTCTACCCGGTTCATCGAGGCGCAAGAGGCCAGCGCCACCGCAGATAGCGCGATGGCCGTCCTTGAAAGTGCGAAACCCTTTGAATTTGTTCTCATGTTGTCTCCTTGGATACTTGAAATGACTTGAAATGGCTGAAGGTGTGCCACCGGATTTTGCCTTTGGGGCAGAAGCGCAGTAAGCTTGGCTTCGAACCCGTTGAACTGGATAAGTTTCACGGTCAACCCCCGGTTTTACCCCAACCCTTTGCACCGTTTCAAGGATTTGCGCCATGAATGACCTGTTTTCGCTCCAGGGCCGCACGGCCCTCATCACCGGCGGCTCGCGCGGCATTGGCCGCATGATCGCCGAGGGGTTCCTTGCGCAAGGCGCGCGGGTTTACCTCTCGGCGCGCAAGGCCGCCGTGGTGGAGCAGACGGCCAAAGAGCTCTCGGCGAAAGGTTTTTGTGTGGCGCTGCCGGCCGATGTGTCGACCGTGGAAGGCGCCAAAGCGCTGGCCGCCGCGTTTGCCGCACGTGAAGAGAAGCTCGACATTCTGGTCAACAACGCCGGCGCCGCATGGGCCGCCGAGTTTGAGACGTTCCCCGAAAACGGCTGGGACAAGGTGGTCGACACCAACCTCAAGGCGCCGTTTTTCCTGACGCAGGCACTGATGCCGCAGCTCAGGCGTGCCGCGCAGACCCGCGTTGCCAAGGTGATCAACATCGCCTCTATTGACGGCGTTTCGGTCAACCCGATGGAAACTTATTCTTACGCCGCCAGCAAATCGGGCTTGATCCACTTGACGCGGCGCATGGCCCTGCAACTGGCCAAAGACAACATCGTATGCAGCGCCATCGCACCGGGGCCCTTCGCCAGCGACATGAACAAGGACGCGCGCGACAACGCTGACGACGTGGCCAAACGCGTGCCCGTGGGCCGCA
>JANMMR010000508.1:0-10449 GCA_031373455.1 Rhodoferax sp. | reverse complement strand
GACGTGGCCTCGGCTTCCACCGCCGACACGCGCGTGCAGATCAAAGACTGGTCACTGGTTCGCACAGCCGATGGGCGCGACGGCAAAGGCTACAAGGCCCAGGTGGCCGGTGAGGGTTTCAAACTCGCGCTGCAATTCCAGCCGACCCAAACTGTACTGCTGCAAGGCGACAAAGGCCTTTCGCGCAAGGGGCCGGAGGAGAAACAGGCAAGTTATTACTACAGCGAGCCGCAACTGGTGACCCAGGGCGTGATCTCCGTGGGTGCCGAGGCCTTGCCGGTCAAAGGCACGGCCTGGCTCGACCACGAATGGAGCCAGGAGCTGTTGCACCCGCAAGCCGTGGGCTGGGACTGGATCGGCATGAACCTGTTTGACGGGAGCAGCGTCACCGCCTTCCAGCTGCGCGACAAGGAAGGCAAACCGATCTGGGACGGCGGCTCGTTTCGCACCGCAAAGGGCCAGCGTTTTGGTTTTCGCAAAGGTGAGGTGGTCTTCAGCCGCCAGCGCAGTTGGAAAAGCCCGCTCTCGCAGGCCACTTACCCCATCGAATGGATCGTGCGTACGCCGGCTGACTTTTACACCGTGAAAGCGGCGATTCCCAACCAGGAGCTCGACAGCCGCGCCAGCACGGGCGCCATTTATTGGGAAGGCCTCTCGGACCTGTATGACAGCAATGGCAACCATGTGGGGCGCGGCTACCTGGAGATGACGGGATACGCACGGCCGCTCAACATCTAATGGCCAGACCCGCGGCGAATCAGAGACCTCACACACATCTCTTGGGCCACTCTCAGGTATCTCTCGGGTATCTCTCGGGTATCTCTCGGGTATCTCTCGGGCAGGCCTATTGATTCCGGCGAAAATACGTCGCAATGACTTCTGAGCGCCTCCCTCCCCCACCTGCCCAATCCCCGAAATCCCTCTCCGGACTCGCGCCTTTCCTCAAACCCTACCTGGGCCGCATCGCGCTGGCCGGTGTGTTTCTGGTGTGTGCTGCGCTGGCTACTCTGGCCTTCCCATTGGCCCTGCGCAGCCTGATTGACGGCGGACTGGTCAATCCCGATTTGGCCGACAAAGGCGCGCAGGTGATGGCGCTGCGCGAACACTTCGCCGTGTTGTTCGGCGTAGCGGTGGCGCTGGGCCTGTTTTCTGCCGGGCGTTTTTACATGGTGAGCTGGCTGGGTGAACGCATCACCGCCGATTTGCGCAACGCCGTCTACGGCCACGTGTTGCACCAGAGTCCCGGCTTTTTTGAATCCACACAAACCGGCGAAGTGCTCTCGCGCCTGACGGCTGACACCACGCTGGTGCAAACCGTGGTTGGGTCTTCGCTCTCGATGGGCCTGCGCAACATGGTGATGGGCATTGGCGCGCTGGCGATTCTCATCTGGACCAACCCGTATGTGATGTTCCAGGTGCTCGGGGTGCTGGTGCTGATCGTTCTGCCCAGTGTGTGGTTTGGCCGGCGCATCCGAAAACTCTCGCGCGCCAGCCAGGACCGCGTGGCGGATTCGAGCGCCATCGCCGCCGAAGTGCTCAATGCGATTCCAGTGGTGCAGAGTTACACCGCCGAAACCCGAGAGGCCGAGCGCTTCAACCAATCCACCGACAACGCCTTCAAAACCGCCATCCGCCGCAGCAAGGCGCGCGCCGTGCTGGTGGCTTTCATCATCATCGCCACCTCGGCAGCGCTGTTGTGGGGCCTGTACCAGGGCACGCAGGCGGTGATGGCCGGGCGCATCAGCGCCGGGCACCTGGGCCAGACGGTGGTGTACGTGATCATCCTGGCCAGCGCGTTTGCGGTGCTGGGCGAGGTGTATGGCGACTTGCTGCGCGCCGCTGGCGCCACCGAGCGGCTGATGGAATTGCTGCATGGCAAATCGCCCATCACCTCACCGGCGGCGCCGCTGGCACTGCCGGCGGTGAGAAGCGGCAGCGTGTGCGTTTTGAGCACGTCACCTTCCACTACCCGTCACGCCCGGCGCATGCGGCCTTGAACGATTTCACCTTGTCGGTCAGCCCCGGCGAAACCGTGGCGCTGGTGGGCCCGAGCGGTGCCGGCAAAAGCACGGTGTTCCAGCTCCTGCTGCGCTTTTACGACGCCGATGCCGGCAGCGGCAACATCGAGCTTGACGGCGCAGCCATAAGCCGGATCGCGCTGCACGACCTGCGCAACCGCGTGGGCATCGTGCCGCAGGACGCGGTGATTTTCTCCACCAGCGCGCTGGAAAACATCCGCTATGGAAAACCCGGCGCGAGCGACGCCGAAGTGCATGCCGCTGCAAAGGCTGCATTCGCAGACGGCTTCATCGACGCACTGCCGCAGGGTTACAACACCTTCCTGGGTGAACGCGGCGTGCGCCTCTCGGGCGGCCAGAAGCAGCGCATCTCGATCGCCCGCGCGATGTTGAAGAACCCGCCGCTGCTGCTGCTGGACGAAGCCACCAGCGCGCTCGACGCGGAGAGTGAACGCATGGTGCAGGCGGCGCTGGAAAGTGCGATGCGCGGCCGCACCACCCTGGTGATCGCCCACCGCCTGGCCACCGTGCAAAAGGCCGACCGCATCATCGTGCTGGACCACGCGCGCATGGTCGAGCAAGGCACGCACAGCGCGCTGGTGGCGCAAGGTGGGGTGTACGCCCGGCTGGCGGCGCTGCAGTTCAGTGATTGAGGGCTGGCGGGGCTGATGACCTGCGCGGCAGGTGGAACTGGCCAGATAGCGGAAAAAGCGAATAATTAACACCCATGTTAATTATTTGTGTAAACTGGTCCGATTTTCAGAAATTTTGAAGAAATCAGCACTCAAGTCACGGAAAATATCAATAGTTTGCTATTATTAATATAGCATCTGTTTTCATTGCATTTCGGCGATTTTGCCCATGCTTTTGCCCATGCATGCGCCAATTGCATAACTTCTGCAACATTCGGCTTTGGACAAAGCGTCGCCTGGCTTTTAAAGTCCTGACTTGATCCACCTTACACGGGAGCCGCCCATGTCACAACACCCAAGTGCCGAAATTCCTTCCTACCTGCAGGCCGACAAACTCGGCCCCTGGGGCATTTACCTGCAGCAGGTTGACCGCGTCGAGCCCTACCTGGGCCACCTGGCGCGCTGGGTCGACACGCTGCGGCGGCCCAAACGCGCGCTGATTGTGGACGTGCCAATCCAGATGGACAACGGCAGCGTGCGCCACTTCGAGGGGTACCGGGTGCAGCACAACACCTCGCGCGGCCCGGGCAAGGGCGGCGTGCGCTTCCACCAGGATGTGACGCTCTCTGAAGAGATGGCGCTGGCGGCCTGGATGTCGATCAAGAACGCCGCCGTCAACGTGCCCTACGGCGGCGCCAAGGGCGGCATCCGGGTGGACCCGAAGCAGCTGTCGCTCGGCGAACTCGAACGCATGACACGCCGCTACACCAGCGAGATCGGCATCATCATCGGGCCGACCAAAGACATCCCTGCGCCCGACGTCAACACCAACGAGCAAATCATGGCCTGGATGATGGACACCTACTCCATGAACGAAGGCGCCACCGCCACCGGTGTGGTCACCGGCAAGCCGATTGACCTGGGCGGCTCGCTCGGCCGGCGCGAGGCCACCGGGCGCGGCGTCTTCACGGTGGGTGTGGAAGCGGCGCGCCTGATTGGCATGGATGTGGGCCAGGCGCGGGTGGCGGCGCAGGGTTTTGGCAACGTGGGCAGCGTGGCCGCGCGGCTCTTTGCGCAGGCCGGCGCGCGTGTGGTGGCGGTGCAGGACCACGGCGGAACCATCTTCCGCGAAGCCGGGCTTGACGTGATCGGCTTGGTGGCGCACGTCGGCCGCACCGGCAGCGTGGCGGGTTTTGCCGGCGCCGAGGTGCTTGCCCCCGATGCGTTTTGGGACGTGGATTGCGACATCCTGATCCCGGCGGCGCTGGAGCAGCAAATCACCGGAGCGGTTGCTGCGCGCATCCGGGCGCGCATGGTCATTGAAGGCGCAAACGGCCCGACCACGCCGCAGGCAGACGACATCCTGCAGGAGCGCAACATCCTGGTGTTGCCCGACGTAATCGCCAACGCGGGCGGTGTGACGGTGAGTTATTTTGAGTGGGTGCAGGATTTCTCGAGCTTTTTCTGGAGCGAAGACGAGATCAACGCGCGCCTGGTGCGCATCATGAAAGATGCGTTTGCGGCGGTCTGGCAAGTGGCGCAGGACTACAAGGTAACCCTGCGCACGGCGACCTTCATTGTGGGCTGCCGGCGCATTCTGCATGCGCGGGAACTGCGTGGGCTGTACCCCTGAACCCGTGAGGCGCAACGGCGCCAGCGAATCTACTGCACTGGCCCTTTGAGTGCTTCGGGCAGCGCGAAGGGCATGACGGCGATGCCTTCTTCGAGCAACGCCTCCGTTTCATCGCGGGTGGCGCGCCCGCGGATGCCGCGCTCTTCGGTTTCGCCATAGTGGATCTTGCGCGCTTCTTCGGCAAAACGGTCGCCCACGTCGGCGGTGGTCGCCAGCACCCGTTTGGCCATCGCCATCCAGGCCTGCATCAATTCTTGCGGCACCTGCGGGTTGGCTACCAAAGCCTGTGCGGGCTGGGGTGTGGTGGCGGCTTTTTCGTCTGACGGCTTTTCCGCCTCATCCCGCAGGCTGGCCTGGGCAGCGCCAAAATTCAGGCGAGGCGCGCTCAGGCGCTTGGTGATGGCAGCGTTGCCGCACATCGGGCATTCGACCATGCCACGGGCCAACTGGCCCTGAAAATCGTCTTCAGAGCCAAACCAGCCTTCAAAGACATGCTGGTGCGCGCATTGAAGATCAAGGACTTTCATGGTTCGCGGTGGTCAATGGGTGTGTCAAAGAACAACTAGCGGTGTTTGAGCAAATAGCGGTAAACAAAACCGGGGAACGCAAAAGTGATGAACAAGGCCACGGTGATGGCATAAAACTCCCACCTCTGCGGTGCGATCTGGCCCAGCCGCTGCTCCAGCGCCAAGCCAATGCCGCCAACCAGAAAATAACACAGAAGCAATTCCAGCAGGCGCAGCCAGATTGTTTTGGGCCGCTTCATCACAACGACCGCCAGCAGGCGATGGTTGACAAACGGCAGGTTCGCGGCGCAAAAGGCCAGCAGCACAAGCGCCCAGGCGGCGAAAGATTGGGACACGGGCAGCTGGCGGGCGGCCGTCAGGTGCCCAGCATTTTCATCACCGCATTGGCGCACAGCGTCATCAGGGCGCCCGGCACAATGCCCAGAACCAGTATGAGCGCGCCGTTGATCGACAACACAATGCGCACGTCATTGGGTGCAGAGACCGTGCTGGCGGTGATGGGGTCGTCAAAATACATGACCTTGACGACGCGCAGGTAATAAAACGCGCCAATCAGCGACATCATCACGGCAAACACGGCCAGACCGATGTGGATCGCCTGGCCCGAGGCGATCAGGGCCTGCAACACCGACAGCTTGGCGTAAAAACCGACCATGGGCGGAATGCCCGCGAGCGAGAACAAACACACCGCCATGACCGCGGCGTACAGCGGGCTGCGCTGGTTCAGGCCGGCGAAGTCGGAGATTTCCTCACTCTCGAAACCCTCGCGCGCCAGCAGCAAAATAATGCCGAAAGCCGCCAGCGTGGTGAGCACGTAGGTGATCACATAAAACATGGCCGAGCTGTAGGCGTTGCCAGCCGAGAGCGTGTTGCCGTTGACAAAGCCCGACATCAAGCCCAGCAGCACAAAACCCATCTGCGAAATGGTGGAAAAGGCCAGCATGCGCTTGAGGTTGCTCTGGGCGATGGCGGCCAGGTTGCCGACCAGGAGCGAACCGATAGAGAGCACCATCAGCATCTGCTGCCAATCTGGCGCCAGCGGCAACATGCCTTCGACCAAGAGGCGGATCACGATGGCGAACGCGGCCAGCTTGGGCGCGCCGCCGATCAGCAGAGTGACCGCCGTGGGCGCGCCGTGGTAAACGTCGGGGATCCACATGTGGAAGGGCACAGCGCCGATTTTGAAAGCCAGGCCTGCCACCACAAACACCAGGCCAAACACCAGCACGCGGTGGTCCACATTGCCGGAGCTGATGGCCTTGAACACGGCGTTGATGTCCAGCGAGCCGGTGGCGCCGTACATCATCGAGAGGCCATACAGGAGGAAGCCCGAAGCCATGGCACCAAGCACGAAGTATTTCATCGCCGCCTCAGAAGCGATTTCGCTGTCGCGGCGCAACGCCACCAGCGCGTAACTCGACAGCGTGAGCAACTCCAGGCCCAGGTAGATGACGAGGAAATTGTTGCCCGAGATCATGACAAACATGCCCAAAAGCGCGAACATGGAGAGCGAAAAGAGCTCGCCGCCGCGCAACATGTCACGGTCGCCGGCGTACGGCCGGCCGTAGACCAGCGAGACCATCACGGCCAGGCTGGCGAAACACTTGAGCCAGTTGCCCATCGGGTCACTCACCACCATGTTGCCAAAACCGTAGACGGTAGCCCCGCCGCTGGCGTACATGGCCTGCATCAAGGCAACCACGCCCAGCGTGAGCAGCGTGAGCACATAGGTGAGGGTGCGCAGGCGGCTCTTTACACCAAGGTCGACCAGCGCGATCACACAGGCCATCACCGAGAGGATGATTTCCGGGTAAACCGCGATCCAACTGAGTTTGTCAATCATTGCCAGGGTCTCTTGTTTCACTTGACCAACGGGTTGGTCATTTCAGTTTGCTCTGCGCAACGTGTTTCAGCAGCTCCGCCACCGAGGTATCCATCACGTCGGTGAAGGGTTTGGGGTGAATGCCCATCCACAAAACGGCAATTGCCAGCAGGGCCAGCATGAGGAATTCTCGGCTGTTGATGTCAGTGAGGGCCTTCACGTCGTCATTAGCCACTGGCCCGAGGTAAACCCGCTTGAACATCCAGAGCGTGTAGGCGGCGCCAAACACCAGTGCGCTGGCAGCGGCGAAACCGAGCCAGAAGTTGGCCTTCACGGCGCCCAGAATCACCATCCACTCACCCACGAACCCGGCAGTAGCCGGCAGGCCGCAATTGGCCATGGCAAACAGCAGCGCAAAGGCGGTGAATTTCGGCATGGTGTTGACCACGCCGCCATAACTCGAGATTTCGCGGGAGTGCACGCGGTCATACAAGACACCAATACACAGGAACATGGCGCCTGAAACAAAGCCATGGGCGATCATTTGCACTATGCCGCCGGCCACACCCAGGTCATTGAAGATGAAGAACCCCAGCGTGACGAAACCCATGTGCGCCACCGAGCTGTAGGCGACGAGCTTTTTCATGTCTTCCTGCACCATCGCGACCAGGCCCACGTAGACCACCGCGATGACCGACAGCGCGATCATCAGCCAGGCCCATTCGTGCGCGGCATCGGGCGCGATGGGCATGGAGAAGCGCAGGAAGCCGTAGGCCCCGAGTTTCAACATGATGGCCGCCAACACGGCCGAGCCGCCGGTGGGCGCTTCAACGTGCACATCGGGCAGCCAGGTGTGCACCGGCCACATGGGCACTTTCACAGCGAAAGCCGAGAAGAGCGCGAAAAATACCAGCGTTTGCGTGGTACCCGCCAACGGCAGTTTGTGCCAGGTCAGGATGTCAAAACTGCCGCCAGATTTGGTGTAAAGGAAAATCAGCGCAACAAGCAGCAGCAAGGAGCCGAGCAAGGTGTAAAGAAAGAACTTGAAGGCTGCGTAAATCTTGTTGGGCCCGCCCCAGATGCCGATGATCAAGTACATCGGGATCAGCGTGGCTTCAAAGAACACATAGAACAGGAGGCCGTCGAGTGCGCAGAAAACGCCGATCATCAGGCCGCTCAAGATCAGGAAAGCGCCCATGTACTGGTTCACGCGGGTGGTGATGGCTTCCCAGCCGGCAATCACTACCACCACATTGATGAACGCGGTGAGCAGCACAAACCAGAATGAAATGCCATCCACACCGAGGTGGTAATTG
Source organism: Rhodoferax sp. (assembly GCA_031373455.1). Lineage (GTDB taxonomy): Bacteria > Pseudomonadota > Gammaproteobacteria > Burkholderiales > Burkholderiaceae_C > JANYCG01. Next base: position 2,501 of record JANMMR010000508.1, on the reverse strand, counting down.
ACGTTGAAACGCTCGATCCAGGGCGCGCTTTCGACAAACTGCATGGCCGCCGTGCCAAGCTTGAAGCCGCCATACAGGGGCAGGGTCACCAGAAAACTGATGACAGCGCCCACCAGCGCAAGCCAGCGCACAGCGCCCGCTTGCTCGTCGCGGCCCAGGGCCAGCAGCACCACACCAAATGCGATTGGCGTCCAGATCGCCAGGCTCAACAAACCCATTTTTATTTTTCTCCTTGGGGCGTTATTTGAACCAGACGAAATAAGTCATCAGCACAAACACGCCCACTATCATGGCCAGCGCGTAGTGGTATAGATAACCCGTCTGGAACCAGCGAACGACGCCTGAAAACGCGCCAACCACTTTCCATGAACCGTTCACCAAGGTGCCGTCGATCAGGGCCTGGTCGCCGCCCTTCCACAGGCCCACACCCAAGGCCCGCGCGCCACGCGCCAGCACGTTTTCATTGAACCAGTCCATGTAGTACTTGTTCTCAAGCAGGGTGTAGAGCGGCTGCACCCTGGCCTTGATGGCGGCTGGCAGGGCCGGGTTGACCAGGTACATGTAATACGACAGCGCCACGCCCGCGACCGCCAGCCAGAACGGCATTGTGGTCAAGGCGTGGACAGCCATTCCCCATGGGCCGTGAAAAGCTTTCGCCAGCTCGAGCATCGCCGGGTGGCGGGCCGCATCGACCATGATCGAATCACCCAGCAGGTGGCCGAACAACATGGGCGTGACGGTCATATAGCCGATCACCACCGAAGGAATTGCCAGCAAAACCAGCGGCACCCAGACGACCCACGGGGACTCATGCGGCACGTGGGCATGGCTGTCGTGGGCGTCGTGGCCATGCGCATCAGGGTGGGCGTCGTGGTGCGTATCGTTGCGTGTGTCGTTGTGAGCCTCGGGGTTTTGGTCGAACCGCTCTTTGCCATGGAACACGAGGAAATACATGCGAAACGAATAAAACGCCGTCACGAAAACACCGGCGAGCACCGCAAAACTGGCAAAACCGGAGCCCCACAGTTTGCTGAAATGCACAGCCTCAATGATGCTGTCTTTCGAGTAAAAACCTGCGAACAGCGGTGTGCCGATCAAGGCGAGCGAGCCGAGCAGCGAGGTAATCCAGGTGATGGGCATGTATTTGCGCAGGCCGCCCATCCAGCGGATGTCCTGGTTGTGGTGGCAACCCATGATGACGGAACCAGCGCCGAGGAACAAAAGCGCCTTGAAGAAGGCATGTGTCATCAGGTGGAACACCGCCACGGAATACGCCGACGCGCCGAGCGCAACCGTCATGTAGCCCAACTGCGACAGCGTGGAGTAGGCGACCACTCGTTTGATGTCGTTCTGGATGATGCCCAAAAACCCCATGAAAAGGGCTGTGATGGCACCGATCACCAAAATGAAACTCAGGGCCGTATCACTCAGTTCAAACAGCGGCGACATGCGCGCCACCATGAAAATGCCGGCCGTCACCATCGTCGCGGCGTGGATCAGCGCGGAAATGGGGGTTGGGCCTTCCATTGAATCCGGCAGCCAGACATGCAGGGGAAACTGGGCGGATTTGCCCATGGCACCGATGAAGAGGCAAATGCAGATCACCGTGATCATCATCCACTCTGTACCCGGGAAAACCAGTTTGGCCAGTTCCCCGCCCTTGGCAAACACCTCGCTGTAATTCAATGAGCCGGTGTAAGCCGCGATCAAACCGATGCCGAGGATAAATCCGAAATCGCCGACACGGTTGACCAAGAAGGCTTTCATGTTGGCGAAGATTGCCGTCGGCTTGTTGAACCAGAACCCGATCAGCAAATAGGAGACAAGGCCCACCGCTTCCCAGCCAAAGAACAGCTGCAACATGTTGTTGCTCATCACCAGCATCAACATGGAGAACGTGAACAGCGAGATATAGGCGAAGAAACGGTTGTAGCCGTCGTCTTCCTCCATGTAACCGATGGTGTAGATGTGAACCATCAGTGAAACGAAGGTCACCACACACATCATCATCGCAGTAAGGCCATCGATAAGGAAGCCGATTTCCATCTTGAGGCCACCCACAACCATCCAGGTGTAGATGGTTTCGTTGAAGCGGGCGCCGTCCACCACCACGCTTTGCAGCGTCATGGCGGAAAGAACGAAAGAAATCAACACACCCAGAATGGTGATCGAATGCGAGGCGCGCCGGCCGATCACGTTGCCGCCGAAAGACGTGCCCAATATGCCGGCCAGAACAGCGCCGGCCAGCGGGGCCAGGGCCACCGCCAGCAGGCTGGCAGAAGAAAGCGTTTGACTCATCGCGGGTTAGTCCGTTTCAGCCCTTGAGCGTGTTGAGTTCGTCCACATTGATGTTGGACTTATTGCGGAACAGCTGCACCAGTATGGCCAGGCCAATGGCAGACTCGGCCGCAGCAACCGTGAGGATAAAGAAGACAAAAATCTGCCCATGCATGTCATTGAGGAAATACGAGAAGGCAACAAAATTCATGTTGACCGCCAGC
>JANMMR010000506.1:0-2498 GCA_031373455.1 Rhodoferax sp. | reverse complement strand
GCGTGACCTCTTTCAGCTTTTCATACGCACCCTGCACGCCATAGCGGCGCATCACGGTCTGGATCGGTTCCGCCAGCACCGCCGGATCGCGCCCGCTCCACGCCGCAAGGCCCACGCCGCAAGGCGCCGCGCATAGCGGAGATACTCGGCCAGGGTGCCGTCGCCCTGGCACAGCGCCTGCAACTTGTGCGCCTGCAAGGCCAGCGCCACCAGGCGGACCATCATGCGTTCGTCGGTCTCGCTCGGGTGGCGCGCCAGCGTGAGCGCGTGGTCGGCGTAATAACCGTGATCGATGTCAGCGATTTGCAAGCTGGCTTTATAAATAGTGGATTTTAAAGCCATAATTGCCTAATTTTACACTAAAATTAATGCTAATTTCATAGCAAAAATTCAAGCTTTTATATGACTTGACGATCAATAAATCTTCTGAGTGAAGAATTTAAATTCTTTTTGCCAAGGTTTCAGCCAATCCCGTGTAACTGCCTGGCGTCATGGCCAGGAGGCGGTCTTTGTCGGGTTGCGGGATGGCCAGGTTGGCAATGAAGCCCTGCATCAGTTCGCGCGTCATGGCGGCTCCACGGGTGAAGGTTTTGAGTTGCTCATAGGGCTCGGGCAGGCCGTGGCGGCGCATCACGGTTTGGATCGGCTCGGCCAGCACTTCCCAGGCGGCGTCGAGGTCTTGCGCGATGGCTTTTTCGTTGATTTCAAGCTTGTTCAGGCCGGTGAGCAAGGATTGGTAGGCCAACACGGCGTAACCCAGGGCCACGCCCATGTTGCGCAGCACGGTGCTGTCGGTCAGGTCGCGCTGCCAGCGTGAAATGGGCAGCTTTTCACTCAGGTGGCGCAGGAGCGCGTTGGCCAGGCCGAGGTTGCCTTCGGCATTTTCAAAGTCGATCGGGTTGACCTTGTGCGGCATGGTCGAGGAGCCGACTTCACCTGCCTTGAGCTTCTGCTTGAAGTAACCCAGCGAGACGTAACCCCAGACTTCGCGGCTCCAGTCGATCAGGATGGTGTCGGCCCGCGCCACGGCGTCAAACAGCTCGGCCATGTAGTCGTGCGGCTCGATCTGGATGCTGTACGGCTGGAAGGTGAGGCCGAGGCCGCGCGGCTCTTCGGTTTCCACCACGCGCTGGCAGAAGGATTCCCAGTCAAAATCCGGCCAGGCCGAGAGGTGGGCGTTGTAGTTGCCCACCGCGCCGTTCATTTTGGCCATCAATTTGACAGCGGCGATTTTGTCGCGCGCGCCTTGCAGGCGCACCACCACGTTGGCGATCTCCTTGCCCACGGTGGTCGGGCTGGCGGTCTGGCCGTGGGTGCGGCTGAGCATGGGCACGGCGGCGAAGGTCTGGGCCATCTGGCGCAGTTTGGCCAGTACGGCATCCAACGCCGGCAGCAAAACCTGGTCGCGCGCGCCTTTGAGTTGCAGCGCGTGGCTGGTGTTGTTGATGTCTTCGCTGGTGCAGGCGAAATGCACAAATTCGGCCACCCGCAGCAACTCCGGGCGGGCTTCAAATTTGGACTTGATCCAGTATTCCACCGCCTTGACGTCATGGTTGGTGGTTTTCTCAATTTCCTTGATGGCCAGGCCGTCGGCTTCGCTGAAGTTTTTGACCAGGCCATTCAAGTAAGTACGCGCTCCACCCGTAAGTGGCTTGAATTCAACAAAACCGGCATCACTCAAAGCAATCAGCCAGGCCACTTCAACCTGCACGCGGCGGTGCATATAGCCTTGCTCGCTCATCAACGGGCGCAAGGCAGCAAGTTTGGCGGCGTAGCGGCCGTCCAGGGGAGAAATGGCGGAAATGGAGGAAAAAGACATCCGGCAATTGTAGGTTCCACCCCCGTTTGCCCTGCGTTATTCAGAAGCCCATGTTTTTGCGCCGGGCCGCCCCAAGCAAAAATGCGGCCCCCTCGGGGGGCAGCGACCCGCGAAGCGGTGGAGCGTGGGGGCCAATTTCCCGCCGGGCCGCCCCAAGGGAAATTAGCCCCCTCGGGGGGCAGCGACCCGCGAAGCGGCGGAGCGTGGGGGCCACGTACCTCGCTAGAATGGCCGACTCCCCATCTCCCTTTGACCCATGAAATTAATCGGCGCCATCACCAGTCCCTACGTTCGCAAAGTGCGGATCGTCATGGCCGAGAAAAAGCTGGACTACAGTTTTGTCCAGGAAAACGTCTGGTCCGCCGACACCCAGATCACCCAGTCGAACCCGCTGGGCAAGGTGCCGTGCCTCATCATGGAAGGCGGCGAGGCGCTATTTGACTCGCGCGTCATCGTGGAATACCTGGACACCCTCTCGCCCGTGGGCAAGCTGATTCCCAGCGTTGGGCGCGAGCGCGCCGAAGTCAAAACCTGGGAAGCGCTGGCCGACGGCCTGCTCGACGCCGCGATTCTGGCGCGCCTGGAAGCTACTTGGGACGGCCGCACCAAGGTGCAACGCAGCCAGGTCTGGATCGACCGCCAGCTGGGCAAGATCAACACCAGCCTCAAGGCCATGAGC
>JANMMR010000056.1:0-9520 GCA_031373455.1 Rhodoferax sp. | reverse complement strand
CCGTCGCGCGAGCCCATCACCACGTGGGGCGAGGCACTCATGTTTTCCTGGCCACCGGCCACCACAATCTCGCTGTCGCCCCAGGCGATGGATTGCGCCGCCAGCATCACGGCTTTCAAACCGGAGCCGCACACGGCGTTGATAGTCAGCGCAGGCGTTTCCTTGGCCAGGCCGGCCTTGAGCGATGCCTGGCGCGCCGGATTTTGCCCGGCGCCGGCTGCCAGCACCTGGCCCATGATGACTTCACCGACCTGCGCCACGTCCAGCTTGGCACGGGCCAGGGCTTCCTTGATGACGATGCTGCCCAGCTCGGTGGCGGCGGTTTTGGCGAGTGAACCGCCGAATTTGCCGACGGCGGTGCGGGCGGCTGAAACGATGACGATGTCTTCCATTGTTTTTCTCCTGTTTGATTAAAAAATGATTCCTGCTGTCCGGTCTAGGCTTTTGCCTTCACGTAGCGTCCCGGCGCGGCCTCGATGGCTTTGTATTTGACCTTGCCGGATGAATTTCCGTAAGCCTTGGGTGCTGCCACCTGTTTACCGGCATGGCCTTTGAGCCAGTTGGTCCAGTCGGTCCACCAACTGCCCGGGTGTTCTTTGGCCGAGGCGATCCAGTTGTCCACATTGGCGGGGAATTTGTTGTCCGGGCCAATCCAGTGGCTGCGCTTGTTCTTGGCCGGCGGGTTGATCACACCGGCGATGTGGCCCGAGGCGCCCATCACGAAACGCTTTTTGCCGGGAAACAGCTGGCTTGATGCATACGCGCCGCCAATCGGCACGATGTGGTCTTCCCGCGAGCCGTAGATGTAAACCGGTATGTCAATCTTGCGCAGGTCGATTTTTTGACCACACACGGTGACCTTGCCCGGCTTGATGAGGTTGTTTTCCAGATAGGTGTTGCGCAAGTACCAGACGTTGAACGGCCCGGGCAGGTTGGTCGAGTCGCTGTTCCAGTACAAGAGGTCAAAGGGCGGTGGCGTTTCGCCCTTGAGGTAGTTGCCCACCACATAGTTCCACACCAGGTCATTCGGGCGCAAAAACGAAAAAGTTGAAGCCAGGTCGCTGCCCTTCATCAGGCCGCCTTGGCCCATCTCCTGCTCGCGGTACTTCACAAACGCCTCGTCAATGAAGATGTCCAGGATGCCAGTGTCAGTGAAATCAAGCAGCGTGGTCAGCAAGGTGAGGCTGGCCACCGGTTTTTCACCCCGCGCGGCCAGCACGGCCAATGCAGTCGTCAATATCGTGCCGCCCACACAGAAGCCCAGGGCGTTGACCTGTTTGGCGCCGGTGATTTCACGCGTGATGCTGATGGCCTTGATGGCCGCCTGCTCAATGTAATCGTCCCAGGTTTTATTGCCCAGCGAGGCGTCGGGGTTGCGCCAGCTCACCACAAAGGTGTGGTGCCCGTTGGCCACCAGATGGCGGATGAAGGAGTTCTCGGGCTGCAAATCGAGAATGTAAAACTTGTTGATGCAAGGCGGCACCAGCAGGAAGGGTTTCTCAAACACCTTGGAAGTGAGCGGCTTGTATTCAATCAACTGGAACAGCTCGTTCTCGAAAACCACCGCGCCTTCGGTGGTGGCGACGTTGCGGCCCACTTCAAACTGGCTCTCGTCGGTCATCGAGACATGACCTTGGCGGATGTCCTGCAGCAAATTCTGCATGCCCTTGGCGATGCTTTCACCCTGAGTGTTGATGGCTTTTTTCTGCGCGTCCACATTGAACGCCAGGAAATTGCTCGGCGCCGAAGCGGCCATCCATTGCTCGATAGCAAACCGGATGCGCGCCCGCGTTTTGTTGTCTGCATCCACCGCGTCGGCCAGGCCCATCATCGTTCGCGCATTGAGCAGGTAGACGGCCGCCGTCAGGCCCGCGACCGGGTTATCGGCCCAGGCTTCGGCGGCAAACCGTTTGTCGGCCATTGCTTTGGCGCCATTGGCCACGCTGCCGCTCAAGCTTTGCGTCCACAAATCCAGCGCTTCCTGGGTGTACTGCTGTTGAAGGGCCTGCAACTTGTCTGGCGAAAACTTCAGGGCTGGCGGCGCAGACGGGTTGCCCACAGCGCCCATGCCAGTCATCGCCGTCATGTCGAGGCCTTGAAAGGACTGCAGCGCTTTTTTCCAGCTGTCGCTGAACGATTGCTGCAAATTCTGCTGGATCTCCTGGGCCGATTGCGCCCAGAATTCCGGAGTATGCTGGTTCATATTGTCTCCTCGCGCACTCTGTGTTGCGGATGAATAATCGGTAGAAACCCTAGTGTCGCAGAAATTTCCGTCGTGAAGCTGACAGCCATTCTGACATTTTTGAAATAAGCATATGTACATCGTGCCCATCGCCTGGCTTTACGTGGCAATGATGATGGCCGTGGCCGAAGCCACCAACAGCAATGGTAGCGTGCTGGGCGCCGTGATCACGTTTTTGCTTTACGGCTTGGGGCCTGTGGCGCTGGTGCTCTACCTGATGGGCACACCCGGGCGCAAACGGGCAATCAAGGCGCGGGAAGCGGCCGCTGCAAACGCTTCTACCGACTTAACCACCTCATCCGAGCCAGATGCTGGCGGCCATGCGCCCGCTGCCACCCAGAGCGACGTGATTCCGGCGGTGCGAAAAGAACCGTGAGGGGTTGCTGACGGTGCACCAGGCATCGCTGCCGTCGTTGCCATAAATCTGGTCGACGCCCAGCGCCTTGAGCCGTTGGCGCGCCAGGCCCTGCAAGTCGGCCCGCCATTTGCCGCCACCCGCATCATCAAACAGGCTTTCAGCACGGGCGTCCAGCGCCACAAAGGCCTCCCGCACCTCGGCGCCCACCTCAAACTGGCGCGGGCCAATGCAGGGCCCCAGCCACACCAGGATGTCGTTGAGAGAATTTTTGATCGCCACTTTTTGCACATTGGCCAGGGCCAACGCGGCCACTTTTGCATGGCAGTTTTCCAGCACCCCCACAGGACCATGGTGGCCATGTGGCGATGCTTCACCCAGCAAACCGCGCCAGCCGGCGTGTGCTGCGGCCACCACCGTGCCCAGCCGGTTGACGAACAAGACCGGCAGGCAGTCTGCCACCATGACGGTGCAAGCCACGCCCGGCGTCTGCGTGAGGCAGGCGTCAGCCACGGTGTGGTTGGGCGTGCCGCGCGTGAGGGCAACCACGTCAAAACGGTGCACCTGGTTCAGAAACACCGGTTTGGCGCCCAACTGAGCGGCAAAATTGGCGCGGTTGGCCGTGACATCACCTTCGGCATCACCCACGTGGGAGCCGAGGTTCAGTTTGTCGTACGGCGCTTTGGAGACCCCGCCCGCGCGCGTGGTGCAAATCGCGCCCACCCACGGTGGCGCGGGCCAGTCGGGTATGAGCCAGTCCGGATTCAAACCTGCCTTCAGGCTTCGTTGTCGGGGCAGCGCGTTGGTTGCGCCTCGATGAACGCGTCGAGCTTCATGCAGGCTTCAAACGCGGCCATGGTGCGCGGCAGGCCGTCCAGCGGCGTATTGAAACGCTGCGCGTTGAAAATTTGCGGCACAAGGCAACAATCCGCGAGCGTGGGACTGCTTCCAAAACAATAGCTGTTTGACCCTGTTCCTTGGGGGAGTGCCGCCAATTGGCGCTCAAAACCCTCCAGCCCGCTGCGAACCCAGTGGCGGTACCAGGTGTTTTTGGCGTCTTCGTTCACGCCCAATTCCTTGGTGAGGTATTTCAACACCCGAAGGTTGTTGAGCGGGTGGATTTCGCAGGCGATGGACTGCGCCAGGGCACGCACCTGGGCGCGCGCTACAGGGTCTTTGGGGACCAGCGGTGGATTGGGAAACTTCTCGTCCAGGTATTCGATGATGGCCATCGACTGCGACAGCCGTTGCCCGTCGATTTCCAGAACCGGCACCAGGTTGTCGGCCGACAAGGCTGCAAATTCCGCCTTTTTGTGGTCGCCCTTGGCAATGTGAACCGGGATGTACTCGTAGGCGAGGCCTTTGAGCTTGAGCGCAATGCGCACCCGAAACGAGGCGCTGGAACGAAAGTAGTTGTAGAGTTTCATGAGCGCAGACTATACGGAATCAGGCCGCAGTATCAGGCCTTCGTGGCTCGGCCCTTCTTTCGCCCAACGGCGGGCTGGCGGTCACTGTTGAGCGATTGCAGGAGCGCCTCTGCACTGCGGTGCGCGGCCAGGGTTTGCAGGCAGGCCCGCGCCGCCTCGGTGCCTTTGACAACAAAGTGGTCGCGGAAGAACTTCTGGTGCTCATCGGATTCATGGTAGTGCAAGGGCGTGAGCACCACGGAAAACACCGGCACGCCCGTCTCCAGTTGCACCTGCATCAAGCCGCTGACCACCGCATCGGCAACAAACTCATGCCGGTAAATCCCGCCATTGACCACGAACCCGCACGCCACCACCGCCGCGTAATGCCCCGATTGCGCCAGGTTTTTTGCCAGCAGCGGCAACTCGAAGGCGCCGGGCACTTCGAGCGTATCAACGTTGCTGCGCTTGACGCCCTGGCGCTTCACCTCGGCCAGAAAAGCGTCTCGCCCCTGGTTGACGATATCGCTGTGCCAGCCAGACTGGATGAACGCCAGGCGCGGCGCGGCGCCAAGACTGTTTTTTGGGGCGGGAGACGGACTCATGGCATTGCCTCAATGAAAATGGGTAGACCGGATTTCACAAACCGGCGGCCAGAAATTTTACGGGCCTGCCGCTTGGAAATCGACCGGCTTTGTCGCCGGCGCGTCTTGTGTTTCAATCCGGCCATGAAAGCAACAAGTTTGCAAACCGGTGTTTCGGTGGTGATGTTGGGCGCGAGCGGTGCGGTGGGCGCCGAAGCACTGAAAACCTTGCTCGCCTCGCGGCAAGCCCGGCAAATCACTGCACTGGGCCGGCGCGAAATGCCAAGCTTTGCCAACAACAAATTGGCCCAACAAATCGTTGACGTGTTCGACGCCAAGACCTACCAGCCCTTCCTGCAAAGCCACCAGGCCGCCATTTGCACCTTTGGCGTGGGTGAATCCAGCAAAGTCAGCAACGACGAGTTTGTGCGGGTCGACAAAACCGCCGTGCTCACCTTCGCCACCGCCTGCAAGGCTGCCGGCGTGCGGCATTTCGAACTGCTCAGCGCCGTAGCGGCGAGTGCCCGCTCGGCGTCTTTTTACCTGCGCACCAAGGGCGAACTCAACGACGCGCTGGCCGCACTCAACTTCGAGCGCCTGAGCCTGTTTCAGCCCTCCATGATCCTCACTCTCCAAAACCGTTACGGCGTGTTGCAGGGCCTGACTCTCGCAGTGTGGCCGCACCTCAAACCTGCGCTGGCGGGGCCATTGCGCAAGTACCGCGGGATTGCGGTTGCGCAACTGGGCCAGGCGATGGCCAACAACCTGTTTGTCAGCGGCGCGCAAACCGAAGCACTGCATTGGGATGAGTTTGTGGCGCTCGCCCCTTGATGGAGTAGCTTGGCGTGGCGGGGCGCCTCGCCGCCGGCTCAGTCCTTGACGATGCCGGCCCGCGTGAGCACGTCACCCACCAATTCCAGCCGCAACAGCGGGTTGTCCAGCGCCATCAGTTGCTGTTTTTGCGCCGGGGGCAGCGGCAGCAATTCGCACCAGCGGTTGGCCACCCAGGCGCAGTCGTCCAGCTGGTGGGGCGGCTGAAATGGCAACTGGTCCTGCGGCACACCGCGCGACTTCAAACTGATGATGACTTTGTCCAGCGCATCCGCCACAGGCTTGAGGTCTGGCGGAATGGGCAGCGGCGCGTCGTCTGAAATGCGCGTCACATCGGCGATCCACAGGCCGTAATTGAGCCGCTCCCGGCGTTCGATGCGAAAACGCTGCGTGCCGCTGCAGCGCACCACCATGAAGCCCGGCTGCGGCGCGGCGTATTCAGTGATGGTGGCCAGCGTGCCGACGCTCTGGAAGGCCTCCGGCGCAAAAGCTTCAGTGGCTGCAGCAGCAGCGCCCGGCTTCTGCACCTCGCTGCCTTGGGTGAGCGACACCACACCAAACGGTGCGCCAGCCTTGTGGCATTTGCCGATCATGTCGAGGTAACGCACTTCAAAAATCCGCAATGGCAAACTGCCCCCCGGAAACAGCACCGTGCCCAGCGGAAACAGCGGAAGCGCCTGAAGTGTGATGGGTTCGGCCATGGTTCGCCCATTTTCCCGCAGAATACCGGCATGAGAGCCGAACAAAACCAGTTGATCACCCGCATTGGCCCCGGTACACCCTGCGGCCAATTGATGCGCCACTATTGGCAGCCGGTCGCCCTGCTGGACGAATTTGACGCCGCGCTGGACCCGGCGATGGGCTTGCGCCCGGTCAAAGCGCTGCGCGTGTTGGGCCAGGACCTGGTGCTCTTCAAAGACGCCGCCAAAGCCGGCCAACCGGGTGAGTTCGGCCTGCTCGACCGCGACTGCCCACACCGCGGCGCCGACTTGTCATTTGGCCGCCGTGAAAGCGCCGAACAAGGCGGCGGCCTGCGTTGCCCCTTTCACGGCTGGAAATTCGCAGCCAGCGGCCAGTGCCTGGAAACACCCGCCGAGCCAGACGGAACCACCCTGTGCCAGGGCATCCGCCAGCGCAGTTACCCGCTGCTTGAAAAAGCCGGCGTGTTGTTTGCCTGGCTGGGCGAGCCCGGCAGCGTGCCGCCACCCTTCCCGGATTTTGATTGTTTCAAGGCGCCGGCCAGCCACAGCTTTGCCTTCAAGGGCCTGTGGAACTGCAACTGGCTGCAGGCCTTTGAAGTCGGCATTGACCCGGCGCATCCGTCCTTCCTGCACGTGTTTTTTGACGATGAACCGCTGACTGACACCGGCGACAACAAGGCCGGGCGGCAGTTCCGCTCCGGCAGCGCGGGCGAAGTGAACGGCGAGCGCTGGCCGATGTCGCGCATCATGCGCGAGTTCAGGCAGCCTGAAATTTCCGTGGAACCCACTGAAGTGGGCATGCGCCTGACCGCCTTGCGAAAAATGACCAAAGAACTCACGCACGTGCGCGTGACCAACGCGGTCTTCCCGCACACCTTTGTGATCCCCTTGTCTGAAACCGTGACGATCACGCAGATCCACCTGCCGGTGGACGACACCCACACCTACTGGTATTCGATCTTCACCAGCTTTGCCGGGCCGCTTGACCAAAACGCCATGCGCAACCAGCGGCTCAAGGCAAACCCGGCGCCGGCCTACCTGCCGGTATCAAACCGCCACAACGCCTGGGGCTTCAACGCCCAGGAGCAACACGACAAGACCTTTTTGGGCATGGGCGACGACGACATCAATGTGCACGACCAATGGGCCTGCGAGAGCATGGGCGCCATCGCCGACCGCACCCGCGAACACCTGGGCACCAGCGACCGCGCCATCATTGCCAACCGCCGGGCGCTCGTCAAAGCCATTGAGTCCGTGCAGGCCGGAGGCAGAGCACCGGGTGTGGCCGATGCGGCGGTGGCGGCCGCCGTGAGCGGGCCCGAGACCGTTGACGGCATCGCACCGTCCGGCAAATGGGAGGCTTTCTGGCGCGATGCGGCAGCCGCCAAACGCGCGGGCGCGCCGTGGCGATGAGTTTTGCGCAACTGTGCGGCGCAGACAGCCCAGAGCGCCAAGACGCTTGCAGGCGCCTGTTGTCGCTGATTGAAGCCACCGGCATCGAGCAAATCCGCTTCGCCTGGTGCGACCAGCACGGCCAGTTGCGCGGCAAAACGCTCACCCCGCGCGCCGTTGCCAAAGCGCTGCAGGATGGCATCGGCATGGTCAGCACGATCCTGCTCAAAGACACCTCGGACCGCACCGCCTACATGGTTTTTGAAGAAGGCGGTGCGGCCGGTTTGCCCGGTTTTGAAGCCGCCAACAACCTCGTGCTGCTGCCCAACCCCGCCAGTTTCCGGCAACTGCCCTGGGCCCACAAAACCGGCTGGCTGCAATGCCAGGCCTGGTTTCAAGACGGCAAGCCGGTGCCGCTGGACACGCGGCGGGTGCTGCAAAACGCGCTACACACACTGAAGCAACGCGGCTTCTCTATGCAGTGCGGCCTGGAAGTCGAATTTCACATTTACAAAGTGGCTGACGACGGCTGGACAAACGCGCTCCAACCCGACCAGGCCGCCTGGCCCGGCCTGCCGCCCGCAGTACAAATGATCCACCCCGGCTACAACCTGCTGAGCGAAGCCTGGGCCGACATGAGCGCCGAGCCGTTGCGGATCGTGCAGCACACCGCACAGGCGCTCGGGCTGCCCTTGACGTCACTCGAAATTGAGCTCGGCCCCAGCCAGGTGGAGACCGTGTTTGACGTGACCGATGCCCTCACCGCTGCCGACAACATGGTCCTGTTCCGAAGCGGCGTGGCGCAAGCCCTGCGCCGCGTCGGCTACTTCGCCAGCTTCATGTGCCGCCCGCCGTTTGCCAACATCATGTCGAGCGGTTGGCACCTTCATCAATGTTTGACCGGCGCCGACGGCCTCAACGCCTTCGCGCGCAATCACCCGCAGCCCGGCAGCAGCCCGCACGACGCCCTGCACACCCTGAGCGCCACCGGCGCGCACTGGCTCGCGGGCCTGCTCGCGCAGGCGCCGGCGATGGCTGCGCTGGCCGTGCCGACGGTCAACGGCTTTGAGCGCTTCCGCCCGAACGCACTGGCGCCTCAGTCGGTCTGCTGGGGCCGCGACAACCGCGGCGCCATGCTGCGCGTGGTGGGCGCGGCGGGCAATGCATCCACCCACCTTGAAAACCGCATCGGCGAGCCGGCCGCCAACCCTTACCTCTACATCGCCGCGCAGATTCACGCCGGGCTTGACGGTCTGGCCCACAAACGCGTGCCGCCAGAGGCCACCCGTTCAGCCTACTCCGAAGGCCAAACGCTGCTGCCAACCACTCTGGGCGCAGCCCTTGAAGCCCTGAAAACAGACTCCATCTACGAAGCAGGATTTGGAAAACAATTTGTGGACTATTACTGCCGCATCAAACAGGCCGAGCTTGACCGTTATGCCCATGCCGACGACAAGGCCGACTGGCAGCGGCGAGAATATTTCAGCCGCCTTTGAAACTTTTGTGAACCACCCGCGAATCACCAGAACGCTACGTTATTAATAGCAATAAAACGCCATCCCACGTGACTTGATAGCCCCTTTTATTCATATTTTTACCCACCATGCCTCCAACCACACCAATCAACCCCATTTTGGGTACGAAACCTCTGGGTTTCCCCTGGCCCACCGTTGACCCGTTTTTGTTTTGCGTCTACCACGACGACCTGTACCCCAAAGGCAAAGCCGACATGTCGCCCGACGCCTCACTCGCCGGCCGCAACATGGGGCAAGACTTCGAAGGCATCGGCGGCTGGCGCATGTACCACGGCATGACGGTGCCGGGCTTCCCCTCGCACCCGCACCGGGGTTTTGAAACCGTGACCATCGTGCGCAAGGGCCTGATCGACCACTCCGATTCGCTCGGCGCCACGGCGCGTTTTGGCAAAAACGACGGCGACGCGGCCCCCGGCACGCCGCGCGACCTCAGCGGCGAAGTCTGTGGCGACGTGCAGTGGCTCACGGCCGGCA
>JANMMR010000492.1:0-6318 GCA_031373455.1 Rhodoferax sp. | reverse complement strand
AGCCGATCTTGTCGACCACGGCGCGGTTCGGCCACGGCTCGCCCACGCAGTAGCCGTCCATGTTGCCGACGCGCATGTTGGCGACCATCTGCGGCGGCGGCACGGTGATCGTCTTGACGTCCTGGAACGGATGCACGCCGTAGCTGGCGAGCCAGTAGTAGAGCCACATGGCGTGAGTGCCGGTGGGGAAGGTCTGCGCGAAGGTGTATTCACGCTTGTCGCTGGCCATGAGTTTGGCCAGGCTCGGGCCGTCCACCGCGCCCTTGTCGGCGAGTTTTTTCGAGAGGGTGATGGCTTGGCCGTTGTGGTTCAGCGTCATCAACACCGCCATGTCTTTTTTCGAGCCGCCAATGCCCAGATGCGAGCCGTAGGCCATGCCCAGAAGCATGTGGGTGAAGTCGTTTTCGCCGCTGATGACTTTGTCGCGGATGCTGGCCCAGCTCGATTCCTTCGACGGCACGATCTTCACGCCGTATTTTTTGTCGATGCCCAGCACGGATGCCATGACGATGCTGGCGCAGTCAGTCAGCGGGATGAAGCCGATCTTGACTTCCTCTTTTTCGGGTTTGTCCGAGCCTTGCGCATACACGGCGGCACGCAGGGCGGGGTCGATCACGAGCGCACCAGCGGCGACGCTCTGGAGCAAACTGCGACGGGTCATGGGCAAGTCCTTTGCGGGTGTCATGGTGGTGGTGGTCACGATGAAGTCCTTTGAAATGAAAAAACAGGAAAACAAAAACACAATAAAAAAGGCGTCCACACCGTGTTGGCGCGCGATTTGATCGCGGCAAACACCATGGGGACGCCTTTGTCCTTTCGTGAAAGGTTCACCCGCCTTTGGATGAACCCCTCAACTGACCTTCGTTGGTCTTAACCAGTACTACGCAAACCGCGTGCCAGGTTTTGACGCAACTAAAGGGTGATTTCGCACCGAATTTGTGCAGTGCACCATCCCGCACCGAACTTTCTGGCGCATCAGCTCAACAAGTCGGCGACATCCAGCATGCGCTGGGCCACCTCCACCAGCTTGAGGTTTTTGCTCATGGCGGTTTTGCGCAGGCGCTCATAGGCGTCTTGCTCACTCAACTGCTGGCGTTGCATCAAAAGGCCCTTGGCGCGCTCGATCAATTTGCGGTCGTGCAGTTCGGTCTTGGTACTGGCCAGTTCGGTTCGCAAAGCTTGCTCGTGCTGAAACCGGGCCATCGCCACGTCCAGAATCGGGCGGATGCGCGCGCTCGACAGGCCGGCCACGATGTAGGCGGACACACCTGCGGCTACGGCGTCGCGCACGTGGGAGGTGTCGTCGTCGTTGGTGAACATGACAATCGGTCGGCGCTCGTCACGCGTTGCCAGCACCACATGCTCCAGCGCATCACGCGCTTCGCTTTCGGCGTCAACGATGATCATGTCGGGCTGCAACTGGTGGATGCGTTCGGCCAGAAAAGCGTCGCCGGGCAACACCGCCACCAGGTTGTAGCCGCTCTCCAGGAGGCCAATGCGCAGGCTGCGCGAGCGCTCGGCCTGTGACAGCGCGAAGCGGTTGTCGGGTGCGGCGTTGTCGTCTGGAGAAACCAGATCGGGCGCCACCACCACGATGCGCAAAGATTCCTTCATGCCATGGTCGACGCAAGATTTAGGCCAGAAGGCACAGCTGCCACAGCCGCTGGAACCCGGCCAGCGGGGTGCCACGGGTGTGCGCGACGCTCTAAACTTGGGCGATATGGACATGGCAACACCACCGGCAAGCGTTTTGGTACTGGGCATTGAGTCGTCCTGCGACGAAACCGGCGTGGCTTTGGTGCGCTCACAGGGTGCGGGTGTGCCTCAATTGTTGTCGCACGCGTTGCACAGCCAGGTTGAGATGCACCAGGCGTATGGCGGCGTGGTGCCTGAGCTGGCCAGCCGTGACCACATTCGCCGGGTGTTGCCGCTGACCACCCAGGTGTTGGCTGCGTCTGGCTGCACACTTTCGGACGTGGACGTGGTGGCTTTTACCCGTGGCCCCGGGCTGGCAGGGGCGCTCCTCGTGGGAGCCGGTGTGGCCTGTGCGCTCGGCGCCTCGCTGGGAAAGCCGGTGTTGGGCGTGCACCATTTGGAGGGGCACCTTTTGTCGCCCTTTTTAAGTGCGGATCCGCCCGAGTTTCCGTTCATCGCCTTGTTGGTGTCGGGAGGGCACACACAATTGATGCGGGTGGACGGCGTCGGGCAGTACCAATTGCTGGGTGAAACCATTGACGACGCCGCAGGTGAGGCGTTTGACAAGTCGGCCAAGTTGCTGGGTCTGGGTTACCCCGGCGGGCCGGCGCTGGCGCGTCTGGCAGAAAGGGGTGACCCGCTGGCGTTCAAGCTGCCGCGCCCGCTGCTGCACAGCGGAAACCTTGATTTTTCATTCGCCGGGCTGAAAACGGCTGTGATGGTGCAGGCGAAAAATCTGGGGGATGCGCTGCCCGTGCGCAAAGCCGATCTGGCGGCCTCGACCGAAGCGGCCATTGTGGAGGTGCTGCTGAAAAAATCTTTGCGTGCCGTTTATGACTCGGGCCTGTCGCGACTGGTGGTTGCCGGCGGTGTCGGAGCCAATCGCCATTTGCGCGCACAACTCAACGCGGCCTGCGCAGAGCGCGGCGTGCGGGTGCATTACCCGGAACTGCATTTCTGCTCCGACAACGGCGCCATGATTGCCATGGCCGCCGCGATGCGCCTGCAATCGGGCGTGGAGGGCGCCAACACGGCCTACGCTTTTGACGTGAAGCCGCGCTGGGATCTCGCCTTGATGACGGGATGACCTCGCTTCGCTTCGACGACTTCGCCTGCGGCTTCAATGACTTCAGTCATTGGCGCGCAGCGCCATCTTCGATGCCGAAGGCAAGGTCATTTCGTCATGGTCAAGAAACAGCGAGCTCGGTCACCGCGCTGACAACCACTTTTTTCGCCAGTTTCAGGGTCAACACGCCGTTGTCGAGTTTGGCTTCGCTGCCGGCGGCGTCGATGTCCTGCGGCAACTCATAAGCCGCCTTGTACTGGCGTGGTGCGCCTTCCTTGGTGCTGATGCGCACCACGGCGCCTTCAATGCCGATGACCAATTGGTCTTTGGCGATGCCGGGCACGTCAAATGTGAGCGTGAACGATTTTTCGTCCTGCTCGAAATTGCCGGCGTTTTGGCGGGTGGCCGAAAGCGTGTCGTCCAGAAAACGCTCCAGCGAACGACCTACCGTCAAATTCCCTGGGGCGTAAGCATGGCGGCGCAGATTGGGCAATGTGTGTGAAGCAAAAAACATGGGAAACTCCTGGTGGATTTTGCGGCGCGCACTGTGTTTGCCGCATGCCTCCAATCTGCTGTTTGACTGGGCGTTTTCAAGGGATTTGGGTCGTTTTTTATTCTTCGCCGCGCGGGCTTGAAAACCCCTGATACGGCGCAATTTGGGTAGGCCCGTCGCCACGCTACAACTGCCAAGCGCAGTGAATTGGCGGCGAGACCGGGGCAACAGGCTATAATCCCATGGTTTTGCGCCTCGCAGCAGTGGCTTACAGGCGCAAAACACACGCCGGGGCAGTTCCAGCGCCGAGCGCAAGTCCAATTCACACAGGAAATTAAATGATCGCATCCAGCATCAAAGCCGCTGTCGTCAAAGACAACGCACGCCAGGCCGGTGACACCGGCAGCCCCGAAGTTCAAGTTGCGTTGCTCACCGCGCGCATCAACGAGCTCACCCCCCACTTCAAGACCCATGCCAAAGACCACCACGGCCGCCGTGGTTTGCTTCGCATGGTGAGCCGCCGCCGTAAACTGCTCGACTATTTGCGCAGCAAGGAC
This sequence comes from Rhodoferax sp., assembly GCA_031373455.1. Taxonomy (GTDB): domain Bacteria; phylum Pseudomonadota; class Gammaproteobacteria; order Burkholderiales; family Burkholderiaceae_C; genus JANYCG01. The sequence goes on along the minus strand of JANMMR010000492.1, from coordinate 2,507 downwards.
GCCGAGCGTTATACGGCCCTGATCGCCAAACTGAACCTGCGTAAATAAACCCGGGTTCACAATCCACAAACGCCTGACTTTCTGCGAATTTTTTCGGGAAGTCGGGCGTTTTGCATTTAACAAACCCAATTCGCAAAACCATTCGGTGATTTTTCGGAGCCAGCCAAAACGGAGCGAAGCTGTGTCATTCCAATTGAATTCAAACCCTGAATTCAGCTGGAATGGCATCGTGTTCTGTGCGGCAATTCCGGGCGAAACCCGAGCCCTTCGTGAGGTGGCTTACCTCACCCCCTAGATGGAGAACCCCATGACAATGTTCAACAAAGTGACCAAAACCTTCCAGTGGGGCCAGCACAAGGTCACCATGGAAACCGGCGAAATCGCCCGCCAGTCCACTGGCGCTGTGCTGCTGGACATGGACGGCACCGTGGTACTGGCCACCGTCGTCGGAAAAACCGAAGGCAAGGCCGGGCAAGACTTTTTCCCGCTGACCGTCGACTACCTTGAGAAAACCTACGCCGCAGGCAAGATCCCGGGCAGCTTCTTCAAACGCGAAGGCCGCCCCAGCGAGTTTGAAACACTCACCAGCCGCCTGATTGACCGCCCGATCCGCCCACTCTTCCCCGAAGGTTATTTCAACGAAGTGCACGTGGTCGTCCACACCGTCTCTTTGAATCCGGAAGTTGACGCCGACATCGCCGCCCTGATCGCCGTGAGCGCCGCACTCTCGGTCAGTGGCCTGCCATTCAATGGCCCGGTGGGCGCAGCCCGCGTCGGTTACGTCAACGGCGCCTACGTGCTGAACCCTGGCCAGACCGCCCGCAAAGAATCGACCCTGGACCTGGTGGTTGCCGGAACCGAAGCCGCTGTGCTGATGGTCGAATCCGAAGCGCAACAACTCTCCGAAGAAATCATGTTGGGCGCTGTGGTGTTTGGCCATGAGCAGGGCAACATCGCCATCAACGCGATCCACGAACTCGTGCGCGACGCCGGCAAACCGGTGTGGGACTGGAAAGCTCCGGCCAAAAATGAACCCCTGATCGCCCAGGTGCAGGCGCTGGCGGGTGACAAACTCGCTGCCGCCTACCAGATCCGCAACAAGCAAGCCCGCACCCAGGCTTGCCGCGTCGCTTATGCCGACGTGATGAGCGCGCTCAAGGCCACTGGTGACGCGTTTGACAGCGTGGCCGTCGAAGGCCTGCTGTTCGAGATCGAAGCCAAAATCGTGCGCAGCCAGATCCTGGCCGGTGAGCCGCGCATTGACGGCCGCGACACCCGCACCGTGCGCCCCATCGAAATCCGCAACAGCGTGTTGCCCCGCACCCACGGCTCGGCCCTGTTCACCCGCGGTGAAACGCAGGCTTTGGTCGTCACCACGCTCGGCACCGAGCGCGATGCGCAGCGTATTGACGCCCTGAGCGGCGAATACGAAGACCGCTTCATGCTGCACTACAACATGCCTCCGTTCGCCACTGGCGAAACCGGCCGCGTGGGCACGCCCAAGCGCCGCGAAATCGGCCACGGCCGTCTGGCCAAACGGGCTCTCGTCGCCTGCTTGCCTACCAAAGAAGAGTTCCCGTACACCATGCGTGTGGTCAGCGAGATCACCGAGTCCAACGGCTCCTCGTCGATGGCTTCGGTCTGCGGCGGCTGCCTCTCGCTGATGGACGCTGGTGTGCCAATGAAGGCGCACGTGGCCGGCATCGCCATGGGCCTCATCAAGGAAGACAACCGCTTCGCGGTGTTGACCGATATCCTGGGTGACGAGGATCACTTGGGCGACATGGACTTCAAGGTCGCCGGTACCACCAACGGCATCACCGCGCTGCAGATGGACATCAAGATCCAGGGCATCACCAAAGAGATCATGCAAGTGGCGTTGGCGCAGGCCAAGGAAGCCCGCATGCACATCCTGGCTGCGATGCAGGCCGCGATGGGCGAAGCCAAGACGGAAGTCTCCAGCTTCGCACCCAAGCTGTACACCATGAAGATCAACCCCGAGAAAATCCGCGACGTGATTGGCAAGGGCGGCGCTGTCATCCGCGCGCTGACCGAAGAAACCGGCTGCCAGATCAACATCGAGGAAGACGGCACGATCACCATCGCCGCCACCGACGCCGAGAAGGCCGAGGTCGCCAAAAAGCGCATTCAGCAGATCACCGCTGAAGTGGAAATCGGCAAGGTCTACGAAGGCCCGATCACCAAGATCCTGGACTTCGGCGCGCTCGTCAACCTGCTGCCAGGCAAAGACGGCCTGCTGCACATCAGCCAGATCGCCCATGAGCGTGTCGAGCGCGTGACTGACTATCTGAGCGAAGGCCAGATCGTCAAGGTCAAGGTGCTCGAGACCGACGAGAAGGGCCGCGTCAAGCTGTCGATGAAGGCGCTGATCGACCGCGATCAGCAGCCGGCTCCGGTGGCCGGTGGTCAGGACTGAGTCGAACGCCGTGGTCGGTCTCCGATGGGTGCGGGCTCTCCTGCTCGCGCGCCTGCCGGAGATCGCATCC
>JANMMR010000489.1:0-24797 GCA_031373455.1 Rhodoferax sp. | reverse complement strand
AGTAGTCATGCGAGGCCGGCTTGGGCTTGCCAGGGTGGAACAACGAAAGGCCACCCGGTGAATTGATGACGACCAACCGGTCAATCCGGTTTGGGTGGTCGATGGCCATCTTGAGCGCGACCAATCCGCCAGTCGCCATGCCCATGACATGGGCCTTGGCGACGCCCAGGGCATCAAGCATGGCCACAAATACGCCCACATAAAAACTGGTGCGTGGGCCTTCAATGTTGGGTTTGTCCGATTTTCCGTACCCGGGCAAGTCCACCACCAAAACCCGGAAATGGCGCGAAAGTGCCTCAAGATTGCGGCCGAAATTGCCCCACCCGAAAGCGCCTGGCGCGCCGCCGTGGATGCAAAGCAAAACCGGACCGCTGCCAGCCTCGTGGTAGTGGATCTTCACGTCGCCCGCCTGGGCGAAGCGGCTGGTATTGTCACGAGTGAGGGTCATGCTGCCGCCGTTGGCAATGGCCGGGGGGCATCCCGGTGGGCCTGTTCAATTCTCTGGGTCACCCGGGCCATCCACGCCTCGCGGATCATGAAGCTGGATTCCAAACGCGCAGATGCCTCGGTGCGTGCTTCGATGTGCTGGACAGATTCAGTCAGCAGATCGAGCGGCCACCAGGTTGGCTGTTTCACGTACCAAGGCGTTGGCGTGTAGCACTCGATCCGGTTGCCCTCGGGGTCTGCCACATAGATGCTCCAGCTGTTGCCGTGGTCCTTTTGCTGCAGGATGGGCACCGCCTCTGCGGCCAAGGCCAAGGCCAGAGCCTTGAGATCCGCCAGCGATTCGTAGAGGAAGGAAATCTGTTGCATGCCTGGCGAGCCAGGCTTGCGCAAATTGGCGAAAGCGATCTGGTGGTGCTCAAGCGGGTCGCCCGTCATGAACACGACACGGGCATTGTCGGCAATGCCATTGCCGGTGTCAGACACAACCATGCTGAACCAGCGGGTGTAAAAAACGGCAAGCGCATCCGGATCGAAAGCCGCCACGCCGACGTGGCGGAAGTTGGATTTGGGCAGGGGCATTTGTTGTAGTTCCGATGTGGGTCAGAGTGAAACGTGAACCGCAGCGCTTATTGCGCCTCTATACCGACTTTGCGTGCCAGCGCCGACCACTCGGCAATGTCGGTTTCGATGCGCCTGCGCAACTGCTCCGGGCTGGAGCCTACCGGTTCAAAGTAAATTTCCTGGATGCGTCTGTTGGCATCGGGGCTGCGGATGATGGCCGTGAGATCAGCGTTGATCCTGTTGACCAAGCTCGCCGGAGTGCCTTTGGGAGCGAAGACGGCCATCCAGTTGTTGCGGACCATCGGCAGCCCCAGCTCGTTGAAGGTTTTGACTTCTGGGTAGGCTTTGGAACGTGTCTCGCCGGTCACGGCCAGCACTTTAAGTTTGCCCTCCTTCACGTGCGGCAGCATCGAGTACTCGGGCGTGAAAGCCAGTTGCACGTCGTTGGAGATCAGCGCTGTGACATATTCGGCCGAGCCTTTGTACTGCACGGTCGGAATGTTCAAGCCCTTTTCCGTGCTCAAGGCATGGAAATAGAGGAGCGAGTCGCCCAGCCCGGTCGTCGCGAAGTTGAGCTTGCCTGGATTGGCACGGGCAAATGTCACCATCTCGTCGAAATTCCTGGCCGGCAAGGCACCTGCAGCAGTGAAGGCAAAACGCCCCTCGCCAACGATCGTCACGGGTTCAAGGCCCTCGGGCACGGCGATGGGCGGCTTCTTCATGAATATCTTCGCCGCGGGCCAGGCCGGCGTGTACATCAACAATGTCGTGCCGTCCGCTGCGGATTCGGACACTAGTTTGGCTCCGATCATGCCGCCAGCGCCGGGCTTGTTGTCCACAATAACCGGCTGGTTGATGCGCTTGGCAAGTTGTTCAGCAAGTATGCGCGCCAGTGCGTCCGGGCTCGAACCGGGCGGGTAAGGCACCACGATCTTGACTGGCCTCGCGGGATAGTCCTGGCTGAATGCGGCTGTCGGTGAAGTGAGGGCAATCAAGGCCAGGCCCGCTGCGATGAGTATTTTTTGAATCATGGTGTCTCCTGGTTACGAATCCTTGTCCGACGATCGAGGCTTGAAAGAAATGTTCGCGGGCCAGTTCATCGGCGCTGAAGTGCCGACAAGACGCGCCAGGCGGCCGCGATGTCGGCGGGCGCGACGCCGTGCAGTTTTTCCTGCTGGAACCGTGCAGAGCGCCGCGCCAAGGCCTCGCGTTTGCCTTGCCCTGCGGCGGTGAGTTTGTGACGTCCTTGGGGCGTGCGTTCGACCTGGCCTCGGACGTACAAGCTGGACAAAGCGTCTTCGAGGTTCAGGCGACCCAAATAGGTGGTTCGCTCAAGTTCGTCGAGGCTGCTGTCACAAGCTTGCAGCACGGAGAGGATGCGGGCCATGGCCGGCGTCAGATCCAGGGCGTCGCGGTGTACCTGGAACGAGCTCGACATGCGCTGACTGGTGACACTTAAAAGCCGCAAAAAATTGGGTAAAGCAGCTTGGCCCGAACCTGCCGGATCCGCAGTTCTCTCAGATGCTGCCGCCAGTTCCGGGTGGTTCTGCGTGACCGCATATTGGCCCTGCGAGAAGACCAGAGGCGCACCCTGGAAGCGCACATGACGCACCACACGCCCCAGCAAAATATGGTGGTCGCCGCCGTCGTAGGTTGCCTCGGTGCTGCATTCCAAATGGGCGATTGCGCCTTCAATCAAGGGCGCGCCGCCCAGACCCTCGCGCCAGGCTACCCGGTCGAAACGATCAGGGAGTCCGGCGCCGAAAGCCTGTGAAACTTCGACCTGCCCTTCGGCCAGGATGCTCACTGCAAAATGGCTGGTTTGCAGGAAGGCTTGGGCGCTGCGCGATTCGCGCCGGATGGACCAAAGGACCGTCGGCGGCGCCAGGGACACTGCCGCGAATGAATTGACAGCCATTCCCAGCAACTGCCCGTCATGGCGGGCAGTGACGATTGTCACACCAGTGGCGTACTGGCCCAGACTGCGGCGAAAGGCCTTGGCGTCAAGGGCCGGATCACCTTGCTCGATGGACTCACCCGGGGCGGATTGCACAGGCATGGTTGCATCTTCCAGTTTATTGCTCTGGCGTAAAGCCCGAGGCCTTGATGATCGGGCGCCACAGATCGATCTCGGCCCGCTGGAGTTTGTCCATCTCGGCAGGCGAATTCAACATCGGATACATGGCGAAGCGGTTTTGCAAAGTCTCGCGCATCTCGGTCGAGGAAAGAATCCTGCGCAGAGCCTGGGAGATGCGCTCAACCTCCGCCTTGGGCGCCTGGGCCGGCGCCCACATGCCCATCCAGGCCTGCCCCACACCCATCTTCAGGCCTTGCTCGGCCATCGTCGGCACTTCCGGGGCCAGGGGCGAGCGCTGATCCTCGAACAAGCCCAGGATCTGAAGTTTGGGGTTGCTGCGAAGCTGCGCGAAATCTGCCGCTGGCAGGATAGCCGCTGGCAACTGGCCGCCAATCAGGTCGATGATGGCCGGACCGTTCCCCCTATAGGGAATTCCCTTCAAATCCACGCCTGTCGCCTGTGACAACTGGGAGCCGATGAAGTGCGCGTGCCCGCCCGCGCCTGCATTGCCATAGGAGGCGAGGTTGGGATTGGCCCTGGCCCAGGCGACAAATTCCTGGACGTTTTTCAAGCCCAGACTGCGCTGGACCACCAAGGCAAACGGATACGTGCTCAAGGTGCCCACAGGCGCAAGATCCTTGAGCAGTTCATAACCCAGCGCTTGCCTTTGGTAGAGGATTTCCAGAAAAATGGGCCCTGAATTCGGAACTACCATCAGCGTGCGGCCGTCGGGCGGGCTGGCCTTGAGGGCCTGGGTGGCCAAGCGCCCAGCTGCGCCGGCCCTGTTTTCCACGATCACAGGTTGATTGAGCTCAACCCGCAGCCGGTCGGCAAACAGGCGCGCCACTGTATCGGTCAGCCCGCCAGGGGCAAAGCCCACCAGTATCCTGATGGGCGCTTGTTCCTGGGCAGCTGCCCAGGCGCAAAGCATCAAGGTCGCAGCGCATACGAGATTGCGCATCAGCTTGCGGAGTGTCATGCAGATTTCTCCATGTCGGGGCCAAGCGCGGGGTTCGCCGGTTTTTCGTCCTGCCGCGCGTAGTGCAAATTGGCTCAGGCCGCCATCTGGCTGGCCATTTGCGCCATCCAGGCGTCGCGACCCATGAAGCTTGGGTCCGCGCGCGCCTCGCGTTCGACTTGCGCCAGGATTTCCTCATCGGGCAAACTCAAGTCCATCGGTTTGCCAGCAGGTTGTCGCACATACCATGGCGTGTTGCAGTAAATTTCGCATTGATTGCCCTCAGGATCAAGCACGTAAAGGCTCAAGGCATTTCCATGGCTTTTGACCATGCTGATCTTTGCGTTTTCGGCGAGCGCCTTTCGCCAATACGCTTTCAGGGTCGCCAGGTCGTCCACCAGAAACGACAACTGGTTGATCGTTGGCCGGCTCCCGGGATCGCGGCCGACCACCATCACTATTTGGTGGTGCTCTGTCGGGTCTGAACTGAAGAAGGCGCCCTTGCCTGAGCTGCCCAAGCCGCCGTCGGTCTGCACCAGGCCAAACCAGCCGGTGTAGAAGTCAGCCATGGCGGCCAGATCATGCACATAGATGCCGACATGCTTGAAGCGCGCCTTGAGTTGAGTGGTCATTTCAATTGGGGTGATGGGGTTGATGGTGCGCGCAATGCTGGCCTCAGCGCAAGTACGCCGCCGCCGCAAAGTCGATCACTTTGAACTCGGGAGCGGGCAGGTCGAACAGCGCGCGCACATAGTTCGTGGCCGCAAGCTCACGCCCGCCCGAACCATGGTTGCGGGCGGCCATCAAGTCGCGGAAGGCCTGCTGCAGCGGATTGCCAGATGCCGAGGCGGCAGCTCCAGCCACTGGCCAGATGTCGTGGAAGGCGTCGAAACACGTGGCATTGGCGTCGGCGGATTCGAAACGCACCCGCATCTTTTCGACCACGCCGACTGTCTCGCCCCTGCAGGCCTTGTCAAAGAGTTCGCGCCAGTTGTTCAAGTGCCGCTCGCGCACGCAGTTGACACGCGTCAAGGCGTCAGCGAGCTTGAGGTGCAGGAATGGATTGTTCAGGATCGGTGTGCTGGTTCCCTGTTTGGTCAACCTGCTGCGGGACTGCTCCATGAAGACGCGCAGACCCTCCAAGGCGATGCCGATAACCGTGTTGGTGGCGGTTGAGTTGAAAACCGCAAACCACGAGACGCCGCGGTACAAGGGCCGGTCGTTGACTTCCAGGCCCACGACGTGATCCCGTACCACATCCGCCAGGTGGTGCACCCGATGGTTGGGCACGAAGACATCGCGCAATGTCAGCGCTTTGCTTCCGGTGCCGCGCAGGCCCTGCACATCCCAACTGCCGTGGTCGATGCTCATGTCGGCAGTGGGCACAACATAATTGCGTTCGGCGCCGCCAAGCACCGCGAACTGCGCGTGATCTACACCGCTGGAAAAAGTCCAGGTGCCGTTCAACTCGTAGCCGCCATCCACTGGCCTGGCTTGGCCCAGGGGTGCGAAGGAGCTCGACGCGCGGGCATCGGGGCCGTGCACCCCCCAGAACTCGTCCTGCAGGCGCGGGCTCATGGAGGCAATCTCCAGTGAATGGCAGGTGATCTGCCCCGCGATCCATGCGGCCGCGCTATCCGCGTGGGCAAGGCGGATGATGGCGTCGAAAAAATCCGCTGGCGAGAGTTCCAGCCCGCCGTATTGCAAGGGGGTGAAGGCGCGAAACACGCCGGCTCCAGCCATTGCGTCAACCGACAACCGCGGCACCACGCCAGTGCGTTCAGACTGTTCGCGGCCTGCCTGCACGGTGGGCAGGATGGCGTCGACCTGCTTGAGGAATTGACGGCCTGCAGCCAGCGCCCGGGCTCGGTAGTCGTCAGATGGGCATGCAGGCGCGCTAGGTGCGGCATATTCGCGTTCGGCCAGTACTGCGCTCATTGGGGCTCCTTTGCCTTGCTCGTTGGGGTCATTGATTGAGCCTGAAGAATATCTGTGTGATCGCCAAAATTAAAACGACATTTCATCTTCTTGTATAAACTGAGGTCATGCAAAAAAACGAAGGCGGGAATCACCGCTCGCACGCCATCGAGCGGCTGCCCTCGCTCAAGGCCGTGCGTTATTTCGCATCTGCCGCACGCTTGCAAAGCTTCACCGCAGCAGCGACAGAACTGCATATCACCCAGGCGGCGGTAAGCCGGATGATCCAGACGCTGGAGGAAGAACTTGGCGTTCAACTATTTGACCGCAAGGGCCGCTGGATCAGCTTGAGCCCGGCGGGCGAGGCCTACTACAAAAGAGTCAGTGAAGGCCTCGCGCTGATTGCCTCTGCCAGCAGCCTGGCGCGCATGGGCCGTGATACGGGTGTCTTGACGCTGGTGGTGAACCGGGGGTTTGCCACGCTCTGGCTGGTGCGGCATCTGTCAGACTTCAAGCAGCAGCATCCGCAGATTCAAATCACTTTGCTCGATGACGACGCCGACGGGCGCGGACGCGACAACCCGGGCAGAGTGATGATCCGGTTTGGGTCGCCGCCTTGGCCAGGTGACATCGCCACAAGGCTGCCGGTGGGGCCATCCATCGGGGCTGTCTGTGCGCCTAGCCTATTAACTGGCAAGCGCCTGCGCCATCCGAAAGATTTGGCGCAGCTCTCGTTGTTGTCTTACGCGGTAGGAAAATACGACCGCTGGGGTGAATTTTTCGACCACTTTGGGCTGCCACCCCCGGACCTGGAGCGCGGCACCCGTTTTTACCAGTTGCTGACACTGCGCGAGGCGGCGTTGTCAGGGCTGGGGGCCGCTTTGGTGCCTCTGTTCCTGTTTGAGGAAGACCTGCTTTCAGGTCGACTGGTCAAGGCCATCCCGCAGACCATGGAAACTGTGGACGGCTACTACATCACCCACGCCAAAGGTGCAGATTCAGAGGGCAAAGTGCGCAGCTTCAAGCGTTGGCTGTTGGCGCGCACCCGCAGCCATGTCATGCGCAAATCGCTGACGGACTGACTGACCTTGATCAAAACTAAACCCGGCCGTTCTGGAACACTCGCCCTTCAAACTGATATTTTGTGCAATCAAAGGCACTTTGCGTGCCGGATGGCTTTTGGAATTCGCAAAACAGCGAAAATACCCCCCATGACCTACAAAATCGAAAAGTCCGACGCCGACTGGAAGGCCCTTCTCAAGGCCAAGGGCGCGGAGCCGCTGGCGTATGACGTGACGCGGCATGAGGCTACCGAGCGCGCGTTCAGCGGCCGGCTGGCCGACACCAAAGGCGCAGGCGTGTACCGCTGCATCTGCTGCGAGAAGCCGCTGTTTGACGCGTCGACGAAGTTTGATTCGGGCACCGGCTGGCCGAGTTATTTCAAGCCGATTGCCGACGACGCCGTGGGCACCAAGGTGGACGGCATTTTGTTCATGAAACGCACCGAGGTGCACTGCGCAGACTGCGGCGCGCACCTGGGCCATGTGTTTGAAGACGGCCCGGCGCCCACGGGGCTTCGGTATTGCATGAACTCGGCGTCGCTTGAGTTTGTGAAGGCCTGAACCGCCCTCCGCTGCGAATTCGGCAATTGTTAACATGGGTGTTAATAGTTGGACTGAAAATTCCGTTTTCACCAGAATTTATGATAAAAATGGCGATCAAGTCACGTATTAATTGACTTTGTTGCTATATAAATAGTAGCATTGTCAAGCATCTCAATTTCCAGTTTCAAGTCTCCAGATTCCACGTTTCCAGACTTCCGTTTCCAGTTCCCCATTCAATGAAAATCCTGATCGACTTCCTGCCCATCCTGCTGTTTTTCGCCACCTACAAGCTGGCCAATATTTACGCCGCCACCGCCGTCTTGATGGCCGCAACCACGGTTCAAATGGCCATCACCTACAAGCTCGAAGGCAAGCTGCAGATGATCCACAAGATCACGCTGGGGCTGATTCTGGGTTTTGGCGGGCTCACTCTGGTGTTGCAGGACGAAAGCTTCATCAAGTGGAAACCCACAGTGCTGTACCTGGCGATGGGCATCGGTTTGGCCATCGCGCTGTGGGGTTTCCGCAAGAATTTCCTCAAGCTGCTCCTGGGCAGCCAGCTGGACCTGCCCGACGCGGTGTGGATGCGGCTGAACATGATCTGGATCGCCTATTGCATCTTCATGGCCGTGCTCAATGGTTATGTGGCGGCGTTTTTCAGCACCGACGCCTGGGTGAATTTCAAGCTCTGGGGTTATGTGTTTCCGCTGGCGTTCATTGTCGGCCAGGGCCTGTATATCGCGCCGCATTTGAAGGGCGAACCGGAAGAGCCCAAAGCATGACGGATAGCGTGACCGACAACATGATGCCTCGCGAACCCAACCTCGCGCCAACCGGCCCGGTCTTCAAGGCCGACGCCAACGCGGCGGGTCAACTCGCCGGGCGATTGACGGAGAAGCTGAACCCCAGCCACCTTGAGGTGCTGGACGAAAGCGCCGCCCACGCGGGCCATGTGGGCTCCAACGGCACGGCTTTTGGCACCCACTTTCGGGTGCGCATCGCTTCACCTTTCTTTACCGGCAAGAGCCGCGTGGCCTGCCACCGGCTTGTGTATGATTCGCTCCAGATTTTTATCGACCAGGGTGTTCACGCCATCGCCATTGAAACGTCAGGGTTCTGACGCCACTCGATGGGTCCATCCAAAAACCTCCGGGACATTTTTATGAAACAACACCTGATCCATTCCATCGCCCTCGCGGCCTTGTTGGCCACGCTTTCGGCGGGCGCGCTGGCGCAAAACGTGGCCATCGTCAATGGCAAGGCCGTGCCCAAAACGCGGGTCGACGCGCTGATGAGCCAGATCGCCAAAACCGGCCGCGCCGTCACGCCGGAAATGCAGGGCCAGATCCGCGACGAAGTCATCGCCCGCGAAGTGTTCATGCAGGAAGCGCAAAAACGCGGCCTCGACACCTCGGACGACTTCAAGGTGCAGATGGAATTGACCCGCCAGCAACTGCTGATCCGCGAGCTGTTTGCCGATTTCCAGAAGAAAAACCCGGTGACCGACGCCGACACCAAGGCCGAATACGACAAGTTTGCCGCGGCCAATGGCGGCAAGGAATACAAGGCCAGCCACATCCTGGTGGAGAAGGAGGAAGAAGCCAAGGCCATCATTGACCAGGTCAAAAAAGGTGGAAATTTTGGCGAGATTGCCAAAAAATCCAGCAAAGACCCAGGCTCTGGCGCCAATGGCGGCGACCTCGACTGGGCCTCGGCCGGCAATTACGTCAAAGAGTTTTCAGACGCGATGACCAAGCTCGAAAAAGGCAAGATGACAGAAACTGCGGTGAAGTCGCAGTTTGGTTTCCACATCATCAAGCTGGACGACATCCGCGAGGCACAGTTGCCCAAGTTTGACGACGTCAAACCGCAGATCACGCAGCAGCTCACACAGCAAAAACTGGCGAAATTCCAGGAAGATCTGCGCGCCAAGGCGAAGATCCAGTAAGCGGCCGTCCGGCCAACCGGCCATCGGATCAAATGGCCGGAAACTGTGGCGCGCGCCGATTTACCCCACGCACCACTTCCAAGCCATCAACGCGCCAATCATCACCGGTTGGTGCAGCATGTAATAACTCAGGCTCCAGCGGCCCAGCCAGGCGAGCGGCTGCGCCGTTTGCCGGCTACCCTTGGTACCCATGGCCCGGGCCGCAAACCAGGCTGGCCGGGCCTTCAGCGCCCATTGCCCTGCCGCCATGCCCCACCACATCACCCCCAGCCAGGGCATGAGCGGCACGTAGTCTTCGGTGCGGGGTTTCTCGGTGATGAGACCCAGCCAGTTCAGGGCCGGGCTGTTGAACATTTGAAGAAGCTGTGCATCGGCCACTGAGGGTAAAACAGATGAGCCGATAAATTTGCCAGCGATGGCGAGCCCGCCCAGCAACCACAACCAGTTGCCCCAGCCGGCGCTGAGCCGCACCAGAATCAGCATCACTGCAATTCCGTGCAGGGTGCCGAAGTAGATGAAACTGTTGGGGTACATCCCGTAAGAAGCCACGCTTACAAGCGCCGCGCACGCTGCCACCTGCGCCCAGCGCCGCCAGAAGCGTTGCCAGCTCTGCCGCTGGTGCAGCGCAATCGCCTGCCCCATTCCTGCCGTGAACAAAAAGAGGCTCAAGATGCAGGTGCGTTGCCAGGTCCAAAAGGGGTCAAGGTAGAAGTCTTGCTTGATCAGGCCGAAATGGTTCAGGTCAAAACAGAAGTGAAAGAAGGTCATCCACACCATGGCGAAACCGCGCAGGGCGTCAATCGATGAGAAGCGCGTGCGGTCTGGGTCCAACATCTGCAAAGTGTACGATTCGAGGCATGAACACCACCGCCGAAACCCATGCTCATCCGATTGACCACGGCCACTCGCGCACCTCGGCGCGCGCCGTTGGCTTGATGGCCGCCGCCTTTGCCTTCGCCCTGGTTTTGACAGCCTGCGCATCGGCACCTGGCCCATCCAATGCGGCTGTTTCGCCCGCCTTGGTGAAGGAAATGGCGCCCAGTGGCAAACTCCGTGCGGCCATCAATTTCGGTAACCCGTTGCTGGCCACTCGGGGCGCGGCCGGCGCTGAGCCTTCAGGTGTATCGGTGGATCTGGCCCGTGAGTTGGCCAAACGGCTGGGAGTGCCGGTTGAATGGGTCACCTTCACGGCGGCTGGCCTGGCGGTTGAGGCTACGAAGAACGCGCAGGTCGATATTGCCTTTGTGGCCGTTGATCCGGTGCGTGGTGCCGACATCGGCCAGACCGCGCCTTACCTCATCATTGAAGGCGCTTACCTGGTCAGGGAATCGTCGCCCATCCGCGTGAACGCCGACGTGGACCACGCCGGCACCCGCATCGTGGTGGGCCGTGCCAGCGCCTATGACCTGTTCCTGAGCCGCGAAATCAAGGCCGCCACCCTGGTGCGCGCACCGACCTCGCCCTTGGTGACTGACATGATGGTGAAAGACAACCTGGAAGTCGCCGCCGGCGTGAAGCAGCAATTGCAACTGGACGCCAAACGCCACCCCGGCCTGCGCCTCCTGGAGGGCCGCTTCATGACGATTGATCAGGCCATGGGCATGCCCAAAGGCCGCGAAGCTGGTTTGGCCTTCCTCAAGTCCTTTGTCGAGGATGTGAAAGCTTCCGGCTTTGTGTTGCAGGCCATTGCAGCCAACAAGGTGGATGGCGCCACCGTCGCGCCCAAAGCGGCAATCGGGCCCTGAGGCCATACGGCCAAAAGGCGTCCTTTAACGGTTACTTTTGCAACTTCATGCTGCGGCAACAGGTGAATTACCCTGCCGCTTGGCCCGCCCGGCGGACTCGGTGCTACACCTGGTTTCAATGTGCGCTATCGAACAGACTATGCTTTTCGGTGTGCCTACATTGGACGCATGCTCAGTGCCAGAGATCTCCGCAACCAAGGCCGGGTCACCAACAACCCGGCGCCGCCCGCTGCTGCGCCCTACGGTTCCCCAAGCACCAGCGGCGCCATCAAATACACCTGTCCCCTGTGTAGGGGCGCGTTGACCCGCATCGGGCGGCGGCCGATTGACCGGCTTTCGAGCCAGTTTGTACCAGCCCACCGCTTTCGCTGCGAGGGGTTTTCCTGCGGCTGGGAGGGGACCCTTCGGGTTGATGGTGCTGACAGCGGGAAAAAGCCCGGCGTTCTGGAGCGGGCCGCAACTGCGTCCATGGTTGCACTCGTGTTGGTGACCTCCGTCGCGGTGGCCGTCATGTTGGTGGCCGCCATGGTTGGCTGGTTTTCAGCCCGCGACCGGCAGCAAGAGCAGGTCAGCTCACTGGACAACCAGTGCTTGGTGGCGATTGACACCGCAAGCCCGCCCACTTTCACGCATTGCGCCACACCTGCATCCACGGGCTGAAATCAGCGCGTTTCAAAGCTTGCCAGCGCTGCTCGAACTTGACCCCAGGAATCACTGTGCCGCCTTGATATTTGCCGCCTTGGCCACCGTGGCCCAGAGCTCAAGCTCGGTCGCAATGGTTTTGGCGAACGTTTCCGAGGTGCCGGTATCGGCCGTAACCGCCAGCGCCGCCAAGCGGGTGCGCACCTCGGGGTCGCGCAAGGTTTTTGCGAGTTCTTCCTGGAGGCGTTTGACGATCGGCGCGGGCGTGGCGGCAGGCGCCAGCAGGCCCGTCCACAGGGTGATCGCAAAATCAGGGACACCGGCTTCGGCCATGGTTGGCACGCCCGGGTAGGCGGCGGTGCGTTCCGCGCCGGTGGTCGCCAGAATGCGGATTTTCCCGGCCTGCAACAGGGCGTTCATGGAACTCGGGTCGGCCAGGGTCATCATCACGTCGCCCGAAGCCACGGCCGCAGACGATTCATTCGCGCCCTTGTAGGGAATTTGTACAAATTTGCTGCCAGTGCGCATGTTGAACAACTCGGATGCAAACTGGAACGAGGCCGCGCTGGAGCCGTAGTTGGCCTTGTCCGGGTTGGCCCTTGCGGCGTCCACCAAGTCTTTGACAGACTTGATCGGCCCACTGCCATTGACCACCAGCATGAGCGGAAACGCGCCGATCAGGCCAATGGGTGCAAAGTCTTTCTGTGGCGAGTAGGGCAACTTGGCGTAGAGCGCGGGGTTGAAGACGATCGGGCCACTGGGGCCCATCAAGATGGTGTAGCCGTCTGGCGCTGCTTTGGCGACCAGGTCGGCGGCAATGATCGAGGCTGCGCCCGGCTTGTTTTCAATGACGACCGGTTGCCCGAGGTTTTCCCCCAGCTTTTGGGCCACGATGCGGGCAATGACGTCATTGCCGCCGCCAGCCGCGTACCCAACCAGGATGCGGATGGGTTTGACCGGGAAGGTCTGCGCGCCAACGGTTGCCGCCATCAGGCTTGCACCCAATGCCACGAAAAGTACCAGGTCGGTTTGGGGTTTCAATTGCATAGCAGATCCTTTGGTTTCACGAAAGTCCAAGGTTAGAGTGATTTGATCCGTACTACCAATACGGCGGCCTGGCCCGCATCGACAGCCTGCAGGCAGCGTGCGATGGCGGTATCGAGCTGGGCCGGGTCGCGCACGGTTTCGCCATGTGCCCCAAAGGCCTGCCCTACCTTGGCGAAGTCGCGTGTTTCGCCACCGAGTTTGGCCTGAAACTGGTTGGATTGTGCCGCTACGCCCTCTGGGTAAACCCGAAGCGTGGCCTCTTTAACCGCCTGCCAGCCACCGTTGTCCAAAACTACCGTCAACAGCGGCAAGCCGTAATGCTGCGCGACCGCGTACACCGAAGACGGCGTGGAGAAATGGAATCCTCCGTCGCCGACGATCTGGATCACCCTTGGTGACAGTGTGGAGCGGCGCAAGGCAAGTTTCGCGCCAAGCGCCATGCCACCGCTGTATCCCAGCCCGCCACCGGCACTGGAAAGCAGCGTGAGGGGCAGGTCGCGCTGGATTTGATTCAACACGTTGAGCGTGTTGCGGATGGCTTCATTGATGAGCACATCCTGAGGCCGCAACACCCGGTTGATGGCGGCGCAGACGTGCGCGGCCGACAGTGCATCGGGTACGCCCGGGTCAGCTGCGGCCGCCTGCATGGACTGCAGGCGGTGCGACTGCCGTGCTGCGAGATCGGCCATGCGCGTGGCAACCGCCTGTGCGAAGCCGGGGTGCGAATGGCGGCGCTCCTTGACGGCCGCCAGTACATCGGCCAAGGCCGTCGCGCAATCGACCGAACACCGCACATCCGCAGCAAAACCCCACATCGGGAAGTTTTCTTTCAAAGCGTCGGTGTCGAGCAAGGTCCAGTGGGTGTCTGGATTGGTCTTGACGAATTTGGGCAGCCAGGGAACGTCGACGTCCAGCATCAACCCGACGTCTGCCTCGCGCAATGCCGCTGCCGGGTCAAATCCGGCAAAACACGGCGAACTGCGCGGGATACAAAGGTAAGTCGGGGAAGATTCAAAGACGGCGATACCGCAGACCTGCGCCAACTCATCGAGCAACGAAACCGCAGCTGGGTTCCGACCCAAATACGACGTCACGACAACCGGGTTTTTGGCGCGCAGCAGGCGATCGGCAAGTTGGCCGGCCTGCTCGTGGGTAAGACCGCGCGGGTCGACGGCTCCAAATCCGGTTTCACCGAAAGCCTGGATTTCAGTATCCGGCCAAGACTCAGCCAGGGTTTCACGCGGCAGGGTCATGTACGCGGGGCCCCGTGGCTCACTGTGCATCACGGTGTAGGCGCGGCGAAGGGCTTCCTTCACCACCACGCCGCTGGGCAGGTTGTATTCCCACTTCACATAAGGGCGCACCAGACTGGCGATGTCAAACGGGTCTTGCACAAAGTGCACGTAGTTGTCACGTGAGCCGGGCAACTCACCGCGCAGGGTGTGGGGGGAGCGGCCTGCCAGCAACAGCACCGGCAAACGGCTTCTGAACAGGTTGTGCATGCCCATTGCCGCATTGGCTGTGCCGGCGTCTACGTGGACCAGCACCGCCTGGCCCCGCCCGGTTACTGCGGCGTAGGCGCCGGCCATGTGGATGGCAACGTTTTCATGCGGGCACAGGATCACTTCGGGGTGTTTGCGCCCGGCCTCTTGCCAACGCGCCATCTCTTCAATGAGGGAGACGTGGTCAGTTCCCAGGTTGCAAAACAGGTAATCGATGCCCAGTTCGACCAGGCCTTCAAGAAAATAGTGCGCCGTGGTGTGCTGGGTCATGGTTTGAGTGCAGACGAAAAAGTTTTCAGCTCAGCCGACCCACTGCCGGGCGTTGTGCCACAACTGCATCCAAGGGCTGAATTCATCGCGGCTCAAGGGCGACCAGCTCATCTGGATGTTGCGAAATACGCGCTCGGGGTGCGGCATCATGGCAGTGAAGCGGCCGTCGGCGGTAGTCACGGCCGTCAGGCCGCCCGGGCTGCCGTTGGGGTTGAATGGGTAAGTCTCTGTAGCCTGGCCCAGGTTGTCAGTGAAACGCATGGCTGGGATTACCCGCGCAGGCGTGCCCCGGCCTCCTTTTGCCACTTCAAAATTTGCAAAGCCTTCACCGTGTGCGACCGCAATGGGCAAGCGGCTGCCAGCCATGTCACGAAGGAACAGGGATGGGGAATCCAGGATTTCAACCATGCTCAGCCGCGCCTCGAATCTTTCACTCTGGTTGGTGGTGAATCGGGGCCAATGTTGCGCCCCTGGAATGATGTCGGCCAACTCGGCAAACATCTGGCAACCATTGCACACGCCCAGGCCGAAGGTATCGGCCCGCTCGAAAAACGCCTTGAATTGATTGGAAAGCGCAGGGTTGAACGTGATCGAGCGCGCCCAGCCGACGCCCGCACCCAGGGTGTCGCCGTAGCTGAACCCGCCGCAGGCCACCAAACCCTTGAAACCGGCCAGGTTGACCCGCCCGGTTTGCAGATTGGTCATGTGAACGTCAAAAGCTTCAAAGCCGGCTTCGGTGAAGGCATACGCCATCTCAACGTGGGAGTTCACGCCCTGCTCGCGCAACACGGCCACGCGCGGGCGTGTCACTACCAACGCGGCTGAACGCGCCGGTTTTTCCTGGGTTTGGGTTTCGTCTTCTGCGATGAAAACATGCAAGCCTGGATCGGACGGGTTGCCCGCTTGGGCATGCTCCGAGTTCGCGCAGTCCAGGTTGTCTCGCAGTTGGCAAATCTTCCAGCTGGTGTTGTCCCAAACCTGGTGCAGGTCTTGCAACTTGGCCGAAAACACGGCTTTGGCGTCCCGCCAAACCTGGACTTCTCCCACACCGGTTTTTACAGCGGAATGCGCGGGACGGGTTTTGCCGACAAAGTGGCTGAAGGCGCTCAGGCCATGTTCACGAAGTGTTTGCATCACCCCATTGCGATCGGCGGTTTTGACCTGCAACACCACGCCCAATTCTTCGCTGAAAAGCGCGTTCAGTGTCAGTTCGTCCCGCCGCGCGCTCACCTGAGTTGCCCAATTCTTGCTGTCACCCATTTCGGCACGGCTGTCCGAGATGCCATCGCCCTGCGTGATGAGCATGTCCACATTCAACGCCACACCGACCTGACCTGCAAACGCCATCTCGCAGGCGCTCGAAAACAGGCCACCGTCGCTGCGGTCGTGGTACGCCAATATCTTCCCTTGCCGACGCAAAACATTGACCGCTTTGACCAGGTTGACCAGATCTTGTGGGTTGTCGAGATCCGGCACTTCATGGCCCAACTGGTTCAGCGACTGCGCAAGGATGCTGCCACCCATGCGGTTTTTTCCGCGGCCAAGATCGACGAGGATCAAGGTGGTGTCGGGTTCAGCAGCGTCAAGTTGGGGTGTCAATGTGCCGCGAACATCCTTGAGTGTGGCAAAAGCACTGATGATCAGGCTGACCGGCGAGACGACTTTTTTCAGGGTGGGCTGCCTACCACTGGAGCCAGCGGATTCAGTCCATTGCGTGCGCATGGACAATGAATCCTTACCCACTGGAATGGAAATACCCAGCGCAGGGCAAAGTTCCAGGCCAACCGCCTTGACTGTGGCGTAGAGCGCGGCGTCTTCGCCCGGTTCACCACAAGCCGCCATCCAGTTGGCGGACAGTTTCACGCGACCGAGTTCAATTGGGGCGGCCAGCAGGTTGGTTATGGCTTCGCCCACCGCCATGCGGCCGGAGGCCGGGGAATTCACCGTGGCCAGCGGCGTGCGTTCACCCATGCTCATCGCTTCGCCAGCGAAACCCTTGAAATCGGCCAGCGTGACGGCACAGTCCGCCACGGGAACCTGCCAGGGGCCAACCATTTGGTCACGGTGGCTCAAGCCGCCAACGGTGCGGTCGCCAATGGTGATCAAAAACCGCTTGGAGGCGACGGTAGGGTGCGAGAGCACATCGCTAGCCGCCTTTTGCAGATCGACTCCTGTGAAATTCACCGGCCTGAAAATGCGTGAAAGGCTGGTCACGTCGCGGGTCATTTTGGGCGGCTTGCCCAGCAACACGTTCATCGGCATGTTGACAACTTCTTGCTGAGTGCCGACGGCGCCTGTGTCGGTCAGTTGCAATTGCCGCTCTTCGGTCGCGACGCCGACCACCGACATGGGGCAACGCTCGCGTTCACACAAGGCCTTAAACCGGGGCAGCGATTCAGGTGAAATGGCCAGCACGTACCTTTCCTGGCTCTCGTTGCACCAGATTTCCTTGGGTGCGAGGCCAGACTCTTCCAGTGGAACCGCGCGCAGATCAAAACGGGCGCCCCGCCCCGCGTCATGGGTAAGCTCCGGAAAAGCGTTGCTCAAACCACCGGCGCCGACATCGTGGATGGCGAGTATGGGGTTGCCGTCACCCAGCGCCCAGCAGTGGTTGATGACTTCCTGAGCGCGTCGTTCAATTTCCGGGTTGCCGCGTTGCACCGAATCGAAATCAAGTTGCGCTGCGTTGGCGCCGGTGGCCATGGAACTCGCTGCGCTGCCACCCATGCCGATGCGCATGCCAGGCCCGCCCAACTGGACCAGCAAACTGCCGGCGGGGAAAACTATTTTTTGGGTGGAACCGGCGTCGATCACTCCGAGGCCCCCCGCGATCATGATCGGTTTGTGGTAACCACGTTGTTCGGCCACCTCACCCGAATCACCACTGTGCAATACGGACTGTTCGTATTCACGGAAATAACCCAGGAGATTGGGCCGACCAAATTCGTTGTTGAAAGCGGCACCACCCAGCGGCCCTTCAACCATGATTTGCAACGGGCTGGCAATATGTTCGGGCTTGCCATAGTTGGAAGAAGGCGACAGCGGCGAAGAATCAATTGGAATCTGCCCCCAATTGATTTTGGACACGGTAAACCCCGTCAAGCCGGCCTTGGGTTTCGAGCCGCGACCGGTGGCGCCTTCGTCGCGGATTTCACCACCTGCGCCAGTCAACGCGCCGGGAAATGGCGAAATAGCCGTGGGGTGGTTGTGCGTTTCCACCTTCATCAAGACATGGTTTAAAGCACTATAGGTTTGATAGCTAGATGTGCCCAGTTCCGGGGAGGTGGACTGCGCTTTTGCCACAAACCTGCTCACTTCGGAGCCTTCCATCACCGAGGCATTGTCGGAATACGCAACCAACATGTGTTGTGGATTCTTCTGGTGCGTGTGGCGGATCATTCCAAACAGGCTGCTGGCTTGCGGCGTGCCGTCAATGATGAAGTCGGCATTGAAGATTTTGTGGCGGCAGTGCTCGCTGTTGGCCTGCGCGAACATCATCAACTCCACGTCTGTTGGATTGCGTTCCAGCTGGGTGAAGGCCTGCACCAGGTAATCAATTTCGTCGTCTGTCAGGGCAAGCCCAAATTCGCGGTTGGCTGCCTCCAGGGCGCCCCTGCCGCCGCCCAACAGGTCAACATGGGCCATTGGCTGAGCCGCCAGGTCGGTGAAGAGCTTGGAGGCCTCAGCACGGTCAAACATCACGCTTTCTGTCATGCGGTCGTGCAGCAGGTTGGCCAAATCTTCCAATTGCGGCTTCGAAAACGCACGCTTGCCGATCAGTGGCTGGCTTAGGGCGATTTCATATTCAACCAGGCGTTCCACCCGCCGAATCGCCAAGCCGCAATTGTGGGCAATATCGCTGGCTTTGGAGGACCACGGCGATACCGTGCCGAAACGAGGTGCAACCACTACCGCAACCCGGGTGTCGGTACGGGAACCGCTTGCCGGCTGGTAAGGCTCGCCGTAGGTCAGCAGGGCCCGCAAACGGCCTTTCAGAGCTTCGTCAGGCGCAGCGTCGGTCGACACCACGTGAACATAGCGCGCGGACAGCCCGGTGATCTGCCCGTGAACCGCTTGCAGCCTGGGCAGGAGCTGCAAAGCGCGAAAATGGCTCAGGGCGCTGGCGCCCTCAAATGGGGAGATGTGCAGTGTCACGTGGGTCAGGGGGAGAGCTTTGGCAGAACGATGAAAGGGGGCCTGCTCGAGCGAAACGCCCGCAAGGGCGGTCTGTTGAGCCCGTTGATTTTACCTGTCCAACCTGTTTAAACCGGGGTCCGCGCCCTCTGGGATAATCACAAGCATGACGATTACCTACAAAGATGCCGAAGGTGTGCAAGGCATGCGCACCGCCGGCAGGCTGGCTTCTGAGGTGCTGGACTACCTCACGGCGCACGTGTTGCCCGGCGTGACCACCAATGCACTGGACAAACTGGCGCACGACTACATCACGCAGGTGCAAGGCGGCATTCCTGCTCCGCTGAATTACAGGGGCAGCGGCTCTGTGCCCTACCCCAAGTCAATCTGCACCTCGCTCAACCACCAGGTCTGCCACGGCATTCCCAATGACAAGGCGCTCAAAAAGGGCGACATATTGAATATCGACGTCACGGTGATCAAGGATGGCTGGCACGGCGACACCAGCCGCATGTTCCTTGTGGGCGAGACATCCATTGCGGCAAAACGCCTGTGCTCGGTGACCTATGACGCCATGTGGCACGGGATCAAAATGGTCAAGCCGGGTGCCCGTCTCGGTGACATCGGTTGGGCGATCCAGAAATTCGCCGAGGGCCAAGGGTTCAGCGTGGTTCGCGAATTTTGCGGCCACGGCATTGGCCGCGTTTTCCACGAAGAACCGCAAGTGCTGCATTACGGCAAGCCGGGCACCCTCGAAGTGCTCAAACCCGGCATGACTTTCACCATCGAGCCGATGATCAACGCCGGGCGCAAGGAAATCAAGGAAGGCCCTGAAAAAGACGGCTGGACCATCGTCACCAAGGACCATTCGCTTTCCGCGCAATGGGAGCACACCGTGCTGGTCACGGAAGAAGCTTATGAAGTCCTGACCTTGTCAAAGGGAAGCCCGGCCAAACCTGCGTTCATCCAGGAAACCGTGTCTGCGTGAAATCGGTCGCCACCGTTTCGTGATATGACCCAGGCGCAAAATTTGCGCGAGCTGTACCGCGCCAAAAAGGCAGCGGTGCTGCGTACCGTTGACGGCAATGGCGCCTCGACACGCGGTGTGCGGCCGGCGTTGGCGAAACTCTCCAAACTGGCCGATGAAGCCTTGTGCGACCTGTGGCTGCGGGCCGGTTTCGACGCGCCCTTTTCACTTTTGGCGGTAGGTGGCTTTGGCCGCCGCGAACTCTTTCCGCACTCCGATGTTGACGTGTTGTTGCTGATTCCCGACAACCGTTCTGCCGTGACCGAGCCGGCGCTTCGGGCGCAAATTGAAGGCTTTATCGGCAGTTGCTGGGATGTGGGGCTTGAAATCGGCTCAAGCGTGCGCACAGTTACGGAATGCCTGGACGAAGCCGCCAGGGACGTCACTGTGCAAACATCCTTGCTGGAAGCGCGACTGGTCGCGGGCAGTGCCAGCCTGTTTGCCAGTTTCCAGCGGCAGTTCGTGGCCAGCATCGATCCCCAGGCATTTTTTGTCGCGAAGACGCTTGAATTGCGCCAACGCCACAACAAATTCGAAAACACGCCCTATTCCCTTGAACCCAATTGCAAGGAATCGCCCGGCGGGTTGCGTGATTTGCAAATCATCCTGTGGGTAGCACGGGCCGCGGGTTATGGCAAAAATTGGGACGACCTAGCACGCAACGGCCTTGCCACCGCTTTTGAGATCAAACAAATCAAGCGCAATGAGGCGCTGCTCCAT
Organism: Rhodoferax sp.; assembly: GCA_031373455.1. Lineage (GTDB taxonomy): Bacteria > Pseudomonadota > Gammaproteobacteria > Burkholderiales > Burkholderiaceae_C > JANYCG01. The sequence continues at coordinate 4,198 of JANMMR010000489.1, read as the reverse complement.
CTCATCCGCCTGCGCTTGCACCAGATTGCACAAAGGCGCGAAGACCGCTTGGTGTTTGACCTGCAGACTGCGGTGGCGAACAGTTTTGGCTACTCGTCGGAAAACGCCGAAGGCAAACGACTTCCGGCACGGGCCAGCGAAGCCCTCATGCGCCGCTACTACTGGGCCGCCAAAGCGGTAACCCAGCTGAGCCAAATTCTGCTTCTGAACATCGAAGAGCGCCTGCAGCCTCAAACCCATGCGCCCCGCCCCCTGAACGAACGGTTTTTCGACAAGGCGGGCATGATCGAAGTGGCCAGCGACGACCTGTACCAGCAAAATCCGCACGCCATTCTCGAAACCTTTCTCCTTTACGAAACCACAGTCGGAATCAAAGGCCTGTCGGCGCGCACCTTGCGTGCGTTGTACAACGCCCGGTCGTTGATGGGTGGGCAGTTCCGCAATGACCCGGTCAATCGCGAAACTTTCCGCAATATCCTGATGCAGCACGACGGCATTACCCACGCCATGCGCCTGATGAACCAGACCTCGGTGCTGGGCCGCTACTTGTGGGTGTTCAGGCGGATCGTGGGGCAAATGCAACATGACCTCTTCCACGTCTATACCGTCGATCAGCACATCTTGATGGTGTTGCGCAATGTGCGCCGGTTCTTCATGGCAGAACATGCACATGAGTACCCGTTTTGTTCACAACTGGCAGGCGGCTGGGACAAGCCCTTCATTCTCTATACGGCTGCACTTTTTCACGATATCGCCAAAGGGCGTGGCGGCGACCATTCAAAGCTTGGCGCCACCGACGCCATCCGGTTTTGCAAACAACACGCATTCGAAAGTGACGACGCGCGCCTTGTCGAGTTTCTGGTTCGGGAGCACCTCACCATGAGCCACGTGGCGCAGAAGTCAGACCTGAGCGACCCCGACGTCATCTCGGCATTTGCCAAACGTGTGGGCAGCGAGCGTTACCTGACGGCCCTGTACCTGTTCACCGTGGCTGATATCCGGGGCACCAGCCCCAAGGTCTGGAACGCCTGGAAGGGCAAGTTGCTGGAAGACCTGTACCGCCTTTGCCTGCGCGCCCTGGGTGGGCGGGCGCCTAATGCCGACGCCGAGATCGAGGCGAGAAAACGCGAGGCTCTGGTAATGATTTCGCTGGCGGCCCTGCCTTTTGAAGCCCACAAAGCGCTGTGGGACACCCTGGACGTCGGCTACTTCATGCGCCACGACGCCGCAGACATCTCATGGCACGCACGCCATTTGTCACGCCATGTAGGCGCCTCGGCGCCGATCGTTCGGGCGCGGCGTTCACCCATTGGTGAAGGACTGCAGGTGTTGGTGTACACACCTGACCAGCCTGATCTGTTTGCGCGCATTTGCGGCTATTTTGACCAGCATGGGTTCAGCATCCTGGATGCACGCGTCCACACTGCCAAAAACGGGCACGCCCTGGACACGTTTCAAATTGACACCGCCGAGAGTGATGCGGAATTCCGGGAATTGACCGCATTGCTGGAGCATGGCCTTGGCCAGGCGATCAGCCGCTCTGGCGCTTTGCCTGCTCCCGGGAAGGGCCGGGTTTCGCGCCGAGTGAAAAGCTTCCCCATCGCACCGCGCGTGAGCCTTCGACCGGACGAAAAAGGGCAACGCTGGTTGCTCAACATCACCGCAAGCGACCGGGTCGGCCTTTTGTACAGTGTGGCGCGCGTGTTGGCCAGGCACGGCATCAACGTGCAATTGGCCAAAATTGCGACCCTGGGAGAGCGGGTTGACGATACCTTTTTGATCGACGGGCCCGAGCTTCAGCAGAACAGGGCGCAGATCGAAATTGAAACGGAACTGCTGGAAGCTTTGGCGGCCTGACACAAGCTTTAGAGGGCGCCAGGTCATACAGGTCTGACAGCAACAATGCGCCTGACAGGCGACAGCAGGACCCTCGTATATACCCCTGACCCCCTGGGCCAGCCGGCCTTTGATTTTCCGGCAATGGTTGCCACGCCGAACACAGCGCAACTTCCGGATTCACGCAGGCGCGTTGGCACAACTCGTGCGATAGTATGCGCGTTGCCACCGATCCCAATCAACACAACGGAGACTCACCATGAATCGCTCTTCATTTCTGAAAATCGGCTTGCTCACTGCCTCTTTCTGCTTCGCAGGCTTGCTTGCCGGTTGCGCCGGGCCGGGGGCTGGCTCGGGCTGGGCGCCGCTGGTAGACGGCGGCAAAGGTATGGAGAACTTCACAACTATCGGTGACGCCAACTGGCGCGTGGAGGGCGACGCCATCGTGGCCGACAAGGGCAAGGGCGGTTACCTTGTGACGAAAAACTCATACCAGGACTTTGAAATCTACGCCGAGTTCTGGGCCGCGACCGACACCAACAGCGGCATATTCATCCGCGCGTCTGATCGAAACAACATCGGTGCCACCAACGCCTATGAGGTCAATATCTGGGATATCCGGCCTGACCCGACGTATGGCACGGCCTCCATCGTCAATTTTGCGCCGGTGCCAGTGCCCGTTGTCTACAAGGCGGGCGGCAAATGGAACACGCTGGAAGTCAAGGCCAAGGGCGAAGAACTGGTCGTGCGTTTCAACGGTGTGCAGATGGTTTATATCCGCGACGGAAAGTTCGCCAAAGGTCCATTTGCACTTCAGTATGGCGCCGGCGTAAATGGCGCGAACGGTGGCGCGATCAAATGGCGCAAAGTGAGCATCATGCCGCTCTGATATTGGCTTGGTGCCCGGGCGCCAGGTCCGTTTGGGCGCTCAATCGTCTTCAGCGGCCTCAATACCGGGAAACAGTATGTCGGTAAACCCGAAGCGGGTGAAATCCCGTACCCGCATCGGGTACAACTTGCCGACCAGGTGGTCACATTCATGCTGTACCACCCGCGCATGGAACCCGTCTACCTCGCGCGCCATTGGGTCGCCATACGGGTCAAATCCCGTGTAGCGGATCCGCGCCCAGCGCGGCACCACGGCCCGCAGTCCAGGCACGGACAGGCAACCTTCCCAGTCGTCAATTTCTTCGGCGCTGATCGGCGTGACCACGGGGTTGACCAGCACCGTGCGAGGCACGGGTGGTGCTTCGGGGTAACGCAGGTTCACTTCGCCTGTGCCAAAAATGACCAATTGCAAATCAACACCGATCTGCGGTGCCGCAAGGCCCGCGCCATTGGCGGCGCGCATGGTGTCCAGCATGTCGGTGATGAGCAAATGCAATTCGTCGGTGTCGAACTGCGCGACCGGCGCCGCCACGCGCAGCAGGCGCGGGTCGCCCATTTTTAAAATCTCACGGACTGCCATGGTGCTTGTCCAACTTCAATTGCCTCAACGCGGACCATAGCAACGGGATATCGGTTTCTATGATGCTCCACAGCGTGTCATTGTCGATGCCCAAATAACCATGGATAAGCTGATTGCGCGTCGCAATGATCATCCGCCAGGGTATGTGGGGAGAGGCTTGCCTGACGCGATCGGGCACATGCGTCGCCGCCTCGCCGATCAATTCAAGGTTGCGGACCGTCGCGTCAAAACGCATCCTTTCTGCCACAAACTGTTTTTGATCAATGCCGTGCGTGAACCTTCCAACCTGCTCACAGAAATCAAGCATATCGTCGATGTAGAACGACCACGCCCGATCCGGTGTCGATTCAGACATGCACGGCTTCCCGTTCGATGTATGGTTTCAATTGCGGTCTGAGCGCCTTCTCAGTCACCAGATCGACGCGGCGGCCAAGCAGATCTTCCAGATAGAACTGAACGCCGAAGAATCGCGCGGAAGTCGCAGGGCCATCGAAACTAACCAGAATATCAACGTCACTGCTGGCTTTTGCGCTGTTTCTGGCCATTGATCCGAACAATGCCAACGCGCTCACGCCAAATTGTCGAGTTATTTCAGCCTTGTTCCGAGTAAGTAGCTTCAGAGCATTTTGACGATTCATTTATGGAGTTTAATGGTTTCAAGTCTGACAACTTCGATTTGCGATGCGCCTGTACGCACTTACTGCATGAAAACTTTGGGCTAACCGAGCGAATCAACCCAGCGCGCTTCTGAGATTATTTGGATCGGAACACCCTGAGACTGCAACGTTAGCGCCTGTTCAATTTTGGTTCCATGAGAGGTGTTCTTCCACGCACGGCTAGCCAACTCCCCAATAACCAAAAACTCTGTCTTTCTCGTCGCAGAAGGGCTAACCA
>JANMMR010000468.1:0-8380 GCA_031373455.1 Rhodoferax sp. | reverse complement strand
ATGTTCGCTCTATACCCAGTGGCAAAAACCGCAGGACATGAACCCGCTGCGTCTCAAGACCATTTCACACTTCTTTGAGCACTACAAAGACCTCGAAGAAGGCAAATGGGTCAAGGTACTGGGCTGGGAAGGCCCCGAGGCCGCGCACAAGGAAATCTCCGACGGCATGGCGAGTTACGCCCGCAGCCTGACGGCCAAAGCCTGAGGTAGCGCGCGGGGTTCGGGAAAATCAGGCCGTGCAGGCCGGGCTTGCGTTCAAACGGCTGCCAGGCACCTTCGGCCTGCGCCAGCCGGTCGGCCACCACCCACCAGGCGGCCGGGTTTACGCCAATGCCAATGTGGCTGGCCACCACCTCCACGTTTTCCGTGAGCGGGTTGACCTGACAGGGTGACTGCAGGCTGCCGCGCCAGGCCACCACACCATCGGTGCGCGAAAAGAGTGAGGTGGTCGGCACTGGCGGTGCCCCAGGCAGGTCGTATTTGCCGTGGTCGGCGTGCACGCGCCGCCCGCTGGTGAGTTCATAAATGCGCCAGGCGTTGGTGCTGCGGGCGCTGCCTGCGAAGGGCGTGCCCAGGGTGATCACGCTGCGCACCTCGTTGGGCATCATTTTGGCCAGCTCGCGCGCGTACACGCCGCCCAGGCTCCAGCCAATCAGGCTGACTTTTTTGCCACTCGCCTGTGCGGCATCCTGAACCTGGCGTTTGCACGACTCCAGCACTCCGGCGCGCGCGCCAAAGTTGAAGCCCTGTTTCCAACCGGTGGTTTCGTAATTGAGCGAGTCCAGGTAACGCCGCAGCGGGAAGGTGGAGCCGTCGCTGGCGGACAGGCCGGGAAACACGATCACGCTGTGGCCGTCGCCACGCGGCGCCCGCCGCAGGGCCGGCCAGGCCGGGAGCAGGGCGCCAAACTCCCACAAGGCACGGAACTCCAGCGCCAACAGCAAGGCGCCGGGCGGCGGCAATTCCCGCGCCGGTGTGTACGGTTTGGGTCCCTGCGCTTGCGGTGCTGAAGGGTGTGACGCCATGGTGGCAGAGCTCATGTGTAAATCAACAAAATTGAAGTATTTGCGACAGTAGCAGTATTTAACGCGCGCGTCGCAGTCTTGGCCTTCATACGGGGGCAATTGCCGGCTTATTAGGGGCAGCACCCGGTTTTTTCGTCGCCTGCGTGACCCGGCGTGCTGGGGTTTGCCCTTGGCGAATGACGCCGCAGGCAGGGATTGAGGCAGTCAGGCCGCCAGGGGCGCCGGTGACGGGCAAACCCGGTTGCGCCCGGCCTCTTTGGCCTCGTACTGGTGCGCGTCGGCGCGCATCACGAGCGACTGGCCACTTTCCTGCATCTTCCACTGCGCGACACCGAGGCTGGCGGTGAGCCTGATCTCGCGCCCATCGTGCGTCACGGGTTGCGCTTCGATCTTTTTGCGCAGGCGTTCGGCATGCGCCAGCGCTGGCTCGAGCTCGGTTTCCGGCAGGACGATGAGGAACTCCTCGCCGCCCATGCGCACGATCCAGTCCAGGTTCAGCCGGGTTGAACCGCGCAACTGCTGGCCCACCGAGCGCAAGACTTCGTCTCCGGCGGCGTGGCCATGGGTGTCGTTGACGCGTTTGAAAAAATCCAGGTCCAGGCAGATCACCGAGAGGTTACGCTGGTAGCGCTGGCTGCGGCCGAGTTCTTCACGCAAGCGGCTCTCCAGAGTGCGGCGGTTCAGGCAGCCGGTGAGCTCGTCGGTGATCGACAACACGCGGTTGGTTTCGGCCAGGGTCTTGAGCTGCGCCGTGCGTTCCTCCACCATGTGGTCCAGCCGAGTGATGTGTTCGCGCAGGCCATGCTGCAGCTTGGAGAAGCCGTCGGCCACCTGGTCGATTTCATCCACATGGCTGCGCCGCGGGCGGTCCAGATCCAGCGGCTGCGTCAGGGTTCGCGGCGTCAGCTGGGTGGCAAACTGGGCCATGTGTTGCAGCGGAATCTGCAGTTCGCGGCGCAACATGTAGGCGATGAGCCCGCAGATCAGCGCCGTGAAAATGCCATAACCGACCAGCACCCCCAAGGCGTTTTGAAACACATCACCCAACAAAAACTGCTGGTTGCCCACCAGCGACAACTCACCCAGCGCGCCGCGAATGGGGTCGGCGCCCTCTGGCGCCGGAATCTTGATGCGCAGGCTCACCGGGCCGTCTTTGATGGCCGGATTGCCGGCCTCAAACCGGCGCCCGCCACTGGAGCTGACCGCCACGTAACCAATTTGTGGCCGCCGGGCAATCAGGTCGACTTGGGCTTGCACGGTTTTGAGCTCGGTGTCCCACAGGCTGATCGACAGCAGCGGCACGCTGTTGCGGGCGATTTCGTCGACCACCTGTTGGAACTGCCGGCTGTGCTGCTGCACCATCAGCAGGGATTGCACGATGAAAACGCCCACCATACAGACAATCGCCAGGATCACCGTGCTCTGGATCAGGTTGGTGGCGATTGGGCGAAAGGGCAGGGCCGGGGATGCCTGCGCGGGCGTATCCGGAAACACCGAGACCGGGCCGCCCTGGGGCAACACGGACGGCTGGAACGCGCCCGATTCGCTGTGGGTGGGCGACTCGGCATGTGCCAGAGAGGGGGGCTGCGCGGGTGATGGCGCAGAAGACGGCGCTATGGCAGACATCGGCGTCACCCCGGCGCAACAAGACCGCAGACTGCCTGCGCACCGCAGCCGGCCGGCCGGCAGCAGTTCTCCTCAACCCATGCCAAACAACGGCGCATTTACTCTCCCGGTATTTTCTATATTGTGGAAACAGTTTAACGCGCCAATTTTCTCTCGGCATGTCAACGCGTATCGAAATGAACAGGATTTGTTGTTCATTTCGGGAAATGGAACGCCGGCAGCTCCGCCTGGCCCGCTGCCGCGTGTTTAAACGGACTGCGCTCGGCCAACTCGCCCAGGTAGTTGTCGATGCCCGCACCTTCGCGCTGCAGGAAATTCCCCACGGCATCGGCAAACGCCGGGTGCGCCAGCCAATGCGCGCTGTGGGTTTTGACGGGCATCAGCGCCCGCGCCATCTTGTGTTCACCCTGTGCACCGCCTTCAAACCTCGTGAACCCGTGTTCGATGCACCACTGCAGCGGCTGGTAATAACAGGCTTCAAAATGCAGGCAATCGACCCGTTTGAGCGCGCCCCAGTAGCGACCATACCCAATTTGGGGTTTATCGGCGTCGATTTCGCTGTTTCCCGGGATTTTCAAGCTTTTTGAGGCATCAAGTCTCGTGGAATGGCCATCTATAGCTATTAAACTTGTAGCAATCGGCTGGCCGCCCTGCATCGCCACAAACAGCAGCCAGTGCTGCGGCATGTCGTTTTGCATCGCGCGAAAGAAGGCGCGGCTCAAATACGGCGCGTTGCCGTGCTCCAGGTACGTGCGCTCGTAACAGCGGTAAAAAAAATCCCAGTCGGCGTTTGAAATGCCAGCCCCGCGCGACCAGCGGAACGTGACACCCGCTTCGGCCACCTTGCGCCGCTCCTGGCGGATTTTCTTGCGCTTTTCCTGCGCGAGCGTGGCGAGGAAGGCGTCGAACGAGGCGAATCCAAGGGTTGATCCGCCAAGGCAATTTTTCGACGGGCCGCCCCGAGAAAAATTAGCCCCCTCGGGGGGCAGCGACGACACGAAGTGCGGGAGCGTGGGGGCCACATTTTCCGACGGGCCGCCCCGAGAAAAATCAGCCCCCTCGGGGGGCAGCGACGACACGAAGTGCGGGAGCGTGGGGGCGATATTTGTCCAATGGAACTGAACGGTATGGCGTTGCATCAACTCAGCGCTTTTGCAAGCGGAAAGGTCGCCTTCGTTGCCAAACAAAACATGCAGCGATGACATGTCCTGCGCCTGGCACCATGCGACCACGGCTTTGACGAGCAACTCGCGCACTTCGGGCGAACGCGCCATGAGCCGCGCGCCCGGCACCGGCGTGAACGGCACGGCGATGACGGCCTTGGGGTAATAGTCCAGCCCGTGCTGCTGGTAGGCGTTGGCCCAGGCCCAGTCAAATACGTATTCGCCGTAGGAATGCGCCTTGATGTAGAGCGGGCAGGCGGCCTGCAGCGTGTCGCCCTGTGGTTCATCGCGTTTCCAAAGGGTGATGAAACGCGGCGTCCAACCGGTCGAGGGGACGGCCGCGCCAGTGCTGTGCAAGGCCGCCAGGTATTCATGGCGCATGAAGGGGTTGGCGTCGGCCTGGAGCTGCAGCAGGCTGTTCCAGGCCTGCGCATCCACCTCCAATGGTGAGTTCAAAACCCGAATGACATAATCAGAATCCACCTGTGTTCCCTATGTGTTAACCCCGCGTCAGCTACTTACATGACCCTCAAAATCTGTGTCGCCCAGCTGAATTTTTGTGTTGGCGACCTCACCGGCAACGCTGAAAAAATCATCGCTGCTGCCAAAAGCGCCTACGCCGATGGCGCCCGCCTGCTGCTTACGCCGGAGCTGGCGATCTGCGGGTACGCCGCTGAAGACCTGTTTTTGCGCCCGGTATTCATCGCCGCCTGTGATGATGCCGTGAAAACCGTGGCCCAGGCGCTGGCCGGGTTAAAAAACATGTGTGTGGTGGTGGGCCACCCGGGCGCGGGCCCCTCGGGCCACGCCTTGCGCACGCGCTCGGTGGCGGTGGCCGGGCGCTTCAACGCCGCCAGCGTGTTGCGCGAGGGCCAGGTGGTGGCCACCTATGCCAAGCGCGAATTGCCCAACTACCAGGTGTTTGACGAGCGGCGGTATTTTCAGCCGGGCCAGGATGTCTGCGTCTTCGAGGCGGGCGAAGGCGATTCCGTGCGCAAAATCGGCCTGTTGATCTGCGAAGACGCCTGGTTCGTGGAGCCGGCGCGTTTGACCAAGGCCGCTGGCGCCGAGTTGTTGTGTGTGATCAACGCCTCGCCGTTTCACGTGGGCAAGGGCGCCGAGCGCGAACTGATGATGCAGGAGCGCGTGCGCGCCTGCGGCCTGCCGTTGGTCTACGCGCACCTGGTGGGTGGGCAGGACGAGGTGGTGTTTGAAGGCGCATCCTTCGCCCTGAATACCGACGGCGCCGTGGCCACCCGCGCGCGCAGTTTTGCCGAAGACCTGCATGCCATCGACGTGGCGCCGGCCAAGCCCGGGCTGGCCGGCCCGCTGCACCTCAGCGGCCGCCTGGCGCCGCATCGCACAGCCCTGGCCGATTTGTGGGACGCGCTGGTGCTGGGCGTGCGCGACTACATCGGCAAAAACGGTTTCCCCAGCGTGCTCCTGGGCCTCTCGGGCGGCATCGACTCGGCGCTGGTTTTGGCGATTGCCGTGGACGCCTTGGGCAAAGACCGCGTGCGCGCCGTGATGATGCCCTCGCCCTACACCGCCGACATCAGTTGGATCGACGCCCGCGAGATGGCCCAGCGCCTGGGTGTGCGTTACGACGAAATCTCCATCGTGCCCGAGTTCGAAGCCTTCAAGGCCTCGCTGGCGGGCGAGTTCAAGGGCCGGCCAGAAGACGCGACCGAAGAGAACATCCAGGCGCGCATCCGCGGCACGCTCCTGATGGCGCTCTCCAACAAATTCGGCAGCATTGTGCTGACCACCGGCAACAAGAGTGAAATGGCCACCGGGTATTGCACGCTGTATGGCGACATGGCCGGCGGTTTTGCCGTCATCAAGGACTTGGTGAAAACCACGGTGTTTGAGCTGGCGCGCTGGCGCAACCTGCATGACCCGTATGGCACGAACGGCCCAAGCGGCAAGGGACCGATCCCCGAGCGCATCATCACGCGGCCCCCCAGCGCCGAGCTGCGGCCCGACCAGAAAGACCAGGACAGCCTGCCGCCCTACGCCGTGCTGGACGCGATTTTGCAGCGTTACATGGAGAACGACGAGAGCATCGAGCACATCGTCGCCGCCGGTTTTGAGCGCGCCGACGTGGAGCGTGTGACGCACCTGATCAAGATCAACGAATACAAGCGCCGCCAGGCGCCGGTGGGCATTCGCGTGACGCACCGCAGTTTTGGCAAGGATTGGCGTTATCCTATAACCTCGAAATTCAGGCAATAAGCTTCGCCACTGTCTTTCAGCGAACCCATTTTGGAGACACCATGAAACAGATCACCGCCATCGTCAAACCGTTCAAGCTCGAAGAAGTGCGCGAGGCGCTGGCCGAGTGCGGCGTCACGGGCCTCACCGTCACGGAAGTGAAGGGTTTTGGCCGCCAGAAGGGCCACACCGAGCTGTACCGCGGCGCCGAGTATGTGGTCGATTTCCTGCCCAAGGTGAAGGTTGAAGTGGTCGTGAAAACCGACGATGTCGACCGCTGCGTCGACGCCATCATCAAAGCCGCCCACACCGGCAAGATCGGCGACGGCAAGATTTTTGTTACCTCCGTTGAGCGTGTGGTGCGTATCCGCACGGGTGAGGTGGACGAGGCTGCCGTTTAGCTGCCAGTTTAATTTGCTATATATGTAGTAGCAATAAACGTATGTTTTACGTGACTTGGAAGTCGATTTTTACCTGAATCTTGCGTTTCGAGGTTTTTTGAAGACTTAACGTACCCATATTGGGTATGAATTGCGCGGGGTATGCGTCGGGTTATGTGTCGTGGTGAGTGTGGCTCTTTGTTCCTTCGCCTTTAACGCCACTGGCCGTTTGCGTGTCGGCTTGATCAACCGGCCAGCCACCAGCCAAGCGCCACGCCGCCGCTCCTCATGGTTCGATGACGCGCCGCTTCGCGGCACTGCGCACAAATCGTCGGGACGGCGTGGCGCATGGCTGGCGGAGAAGGCAGAAAACGGCGTCTGCGTTGGCACTTTGAGTGATCGGTAGTTTCAGTGAAATCGAAAAAATCAAGAACAACTCGTTTAGTCGACACAGTCTTTCGTGGTGCGTTGTTCCTTTTGTGGCTGGCTGCTGCTGCAGTTCCGTACGTAATTCACAGGTTTCACGACTCCTATCGCCTTGCAATTGGTTGCCAACCCTATGGGGACTGCTATACACCGGGCTCAGAGCATTTGTTGGGTTTCGAGTTGATCGAGATGTTTTCCGTGATATCAATTTGGCCGCTTTTTGCTTGGCATTGCATCATTCAACCATGGCGGATTTATAAGGATCGGCAGCAGGCGAACGGCGGGAGTTCGAGAATCTAGACCATTTCAGCCGCAAGCCATGCGCCACGCCGTCCCGACGATTTGTGCGCAACGAAGCTGAAGGCGTAGTGTCAGCGCACCATGAGGAGCGGCGGCGTGGCGCTTGGCTTGCGGCCAGCGGCGTCAAAACCCGAACACCGTCAACTTGCCGGTGAATTCGGTTCCTGGATTTGGCTTTGAAATTGAACCTTGGCCCAATTCACTAAATCTGATCCAGCCGAGCCTGCGGCGAAAACCCGGCCGCTTCAACCAGCGCCTTGAGCAGTGCCACCGGATCAGTGCCGGTTCGGATCAAACCCATTTGCCAGTCGCCCATGAACCCGCTGTTCACGGTGTGCTTCAGGAATTGAAGCAGCGCGTCGTAATAACCGTCCACGTTCAACAAGCCGACGGGTTTGTCGTGAAACCTGAGCTGGCGCCAGGTCCAGGCTTCGAAGAATTCCTCGAAAGTGCCAATGCCGCCGGGCAGGGCGAGGAAGGCATCGGCGCGCTCGGCCATGATGCGTTTGCGCTCGTGCATGGTGTCGACGACGAGCAACTCGTGGCAGCCGTTGTGTGCCCATTCGCGCTCGACCATTGATTTCGGGATCACGCCGACGACCTGGCCGCCAGCAGCGAGGCAGGCGTCTGCCACGATGCCCATCAGGCCGTTGCGGCCGCCGCCATAGACCAGTTGGCCCTGGTGGGCGCCGATCCAGCGGCCGACTTCGGCGGCCACGCGGGCGAAGGCGGGCGCGTTTCCGGTGCGCGAGCCGCAGTAAACGGCAATGGAAAAAGCTGGCGATGCCATGAGCGTGAAAGTGAAGGCTTGGCGGATCAGCTGCTCAAAGGCACGGAACTCACCAGCCGCGTGCCGGCGAGGGCGTCATGCCAAAACTGTTGCTCGGGGTGAAACCGGCTCAAAATGGCCCAGACGGCGATCCAGCCCAAGGCGATCACCGCGGCTTCCTTGCCCGGCAGATTGAACAAGGCTGAAGCCGCCAAAGGTGGCAGAAACCAGGCCCAACTGCACAGGTAACGCAGGATGGCGCGCTGCTGCGTGAGGGCGCGACCGTGCTGGTCAACCACGCGGATGTTCCAGGTTTTCATGGCCAAAGTCTGGCCCTTTGACCAGAACCACACGAAATAGATGCCAAAGACGACGAACAAGAAGGCTTGCAGGGCATGCCGGTTGTCCAGCGCGTTGCGGGTTTGGCTCAGGGTACCGAAGAGGTAACCGGCGATGAAGACCACGCCGAACATGAGC
>JANMMR010000050.1:0-9151 GCA_031373455.1 Rhodoferax sp. | reverse complement strand
CCAGCCCGAATACGCGAAAAACATCATCATCGGTTTTGCCCGCATGGACGGCCAGACCATCGGCATCGTGGCCAACCAGCCGTTGGTGCTCGCCGGTTGCCTCGACATCAAAAGCGCCATCAAGGCGGCGCGGTTTGTGCGCTTTTGTGATGCGTTCAACATCCCGGTCATCACCTTTGTGGACGTGCCCGGCTTCATGCCCGGCACTGCGCAGGAATACGGCGGCATCATCAAACACGGCGCCAAGCTTCTCTATGCCTACGCCGAATGCACGGTGCCCAAAATCACCGTTATCACGCGCAAGGCCTACGGCGGCGCGTACGACGTGATGAGCTCCAAACACCTGCGCGGCGACGTCAACTTCGCCTGGCCAAACGCCGAAATCGCGGTGATGGGCGCGAAGGGCGCGGTGGAGATCATCTTCCGCGAAGACAAGGGCGACGCCGCCAAGATCGCCGCGAAGGAAGCCGAATACAAAGCCCGCTTCGCCAACCCTTTCATCGCCGGCGCGCGCGGTTTCATCGACGACGTGATCCTGCCGCACGAGACGCGCAAACGCATTTGCCGCTCGCTGGTGATGCTCAAAGACAAAAAACTGGAAAACCCGTGGCGCAAACACGGGAACATTCCGCTGTGACCGCTCCAGGAAAAAATACCATGTTCACAAAAATCCTGATCGCCAACCGTGGCGACCAGCCGCGAAGCGGCGCAGCGGCGAAGCCAAAATGCCTGGCACGCGAAGCGTGTTCAGGGGATTTCACCTCGATAGGGACAAATGATGTTTAAGAAGATTTTGATTGCCAATCGAGGTGAAATCGCCTGCCGCGTCATCGCCACCGCCAAAAAAATGGGCATCAAAACCGTGGCGGTGTATTCCGACGCGGACAAAGACGCGCGCCATGTCGAGTTGGCTGACGAGGCCGTGCACATTGGCCCGGCGCCCAGTCGCGAGAGTTATTTGCTGGCCGACAAGATCATTGCCGCCTGCAAACAAACGGGCGCCCAGGCGGTTCACCCCGGCTACGGCTTCCTGAGCGAAAACGCCGGGTTTGCCAAGCGCGTGGAAGAAGAGGGCATTGTTTTCATTGGCCCCAAACACTATTCAATTGCGGCCATGGGCGACAAGATCGAGTCGAAAAAACTGGCAGGCAAGGCCGGTGTGAACTGCATTCCTGGCGTGAACGACGCGATTGAAACCGCTGAAAAGGCCGTTGAGATCGCAAAGGGCATTGGTTACCCAGTGATGATCAAGGCCAGCGCCGGTGGCGGCGGCAAAGGCTTGCGCGTGGCCTTCAACGACAAAGAGGCGTTTGAAGGGTTTACGTCTTGCCGCAACGAGGCGCGCAACAGTTTTGGTGATGACCGGGTCTTCATCGAAAAGTTTGTCGAAGAGCCGCGGCACATGGAGATCCAGCTGATTGGTGACAGCCAGGGCAACGTGCTCTACCTGAATGAGCGCGAGTGCTCGATCCAGCGACGGCACCAGAAGGTGATTGAAGAAGCACCTTCGCCGTTTATCAGCGACGCGACGCGCAAGGCGATGGGTGAGCAGGCCGTGGCCTTGGCCAAAGCGGTGAAATACCAGAGCGCGGGCACGGTGGAGTTTGTCGTCGGCAAAGACCAGAGTTTTTACTTTCTGGAGATGAACACGCGCCTCCAGGTGGAGCACCCTGTGACGGAATGCATTACCGGGCTGGACCTGGTGGAGCTGATGATTCGCGTGGCGGCTGGTGAGAAACTACCGCTCGAGCAGAAAGATGTGCAGCGCAACGGCTGGGGGATGGAATGCCGCATCAACGCCGAAGACCCATTCCGCAATTTTTTGCCCAGCACGGGCCGCCTAGTGCGGTTTCAGCCGCCCAAGGAGACGATGTTTCAGGCGAACACGGCAGATCTGTATGGCGTGCGCGTGGACACCGGTGTGCAGGACGGCGGCGAGATTCCGATGTTTTACGATTCGATGATCGCCAAACTCATCGTGCACGGCAAAGACCGGCTGGACGCCATCGCGAAAATGCACGAGGCGCTGAACGGCTTTGTCATCCGCGGCATCAGCAGCAACATCCCGTTTCAATCCGCGCTCTTGGCGCACCCGAAGTTTGTGGCGGGCGATTTCAACACCGGCTTCATCGCCGAAAACTATGGCACGGGCTTTCGCTCGGAGGACGTGCCGCACGACGACCCGCAGTTCCTCATTGCGCTGGCGGCTTTTGTGCGGCGCAAATCACGCGAGCGCGCCAGCACCCTGAGCGGGCAGTTGCCCGGTTACGCGGTGAACGTGGGCAAAGACTATGTGGTGGTCACCTTGGCAGCCAGTGGCAAACACCTCTACACGGCGGTTCACGTGGACGAGTTCGAAGGCAAGACCGGTTCCGCCCGGGTGAAGGTGGGTGGCAACAGTTATGAAATCAGCAGCCATTCCCGCTTGAACGACATCGGCATTTTGGGTACGGTGAATGGCCAGCCCTTCACGGCACAGGTGGAACGCGGCACGCCCAAAAATCCGCTGGCGCTGCGCATGCAGCACAACGGCACGCGCATCGACGCACTGGTGGTCTCGCCCCGCATGGCTGAGCTGCACGCCCTGATGCCGTTCAAGGCGCCGCCTGACATGAGCCGCTATGTGTTGTCGCCCATGCCCGGCCTGCTCGTTGAAGTGGCTGTGCGGCCCGGCCAGAAGGTGCTTGCCGGTGAGCGCGTCGCGGTCATTGAAGCCATGAAAATGGAGAATGTGCTGTTTGCATTGGCCGACGGTGTGGTCGGCAAGGTTCTGGCACAAAAGGGAGAATCGCTCTCGGTCGATCAGGCCATCGTCGAGTTTGCTTGATCGCCACCAGGAATTTGCGTTAAAACCCCATTGAATCCTCTTGAAAGGTACACCATGACACGCACTGAGTTTGAAGCCGAAGCCAGCCAGGGCGCCTACGCGGCTCCGGTTGAAGTCACAAAACCCCTGGGCTACAACATGGGTGGGCACGACCACCCGTTTGATGCTTTCGCATACATCACGGCAGGGCACATCGACATCGGTGTGGATGGCGTGGTCAAGCGGTACGCTGTGGGGGACGTGTTTAGTGTGCCGCGCAACACCTGGCACACCGAAAGTGCAATTGCCGAGGGCGTGACTTACCTCGCGGCGCGGCGGCAGGCTCAACCCGCATGAGCGGCATGACGGACAGCATTAGCCAGGCCGTGGCACAACGGCCCTTCAAGGTCCTGGGCATCCAGCAGATCGCCATTGGCGGCACCAGCAAGGCCAAGCTGCGCGAGTTGTGGGTGGACATGCTGGGCCTGGAAGTCACCGGCAATTTCACCAGCGAGCGCGAAAACGTTGACGAAGACATTTGCGCCATCGGCAGCGGGCCGTTCAAGGTCGAGGTTGACTTGATGCAACCGATTGACGCTGGTAAAAAACCCGCCGTTCACACCACACCCCTAAACCACGTGGGGTTGTGGATAGACGACCTGCCCCGGGCGGTTGAGTGGCTAACCGCCAAAGGCGTGCGGTTTGCGCCGGGCGGCATCCGCAAGGGCGCGGCAGGCTTTGACATTTGCTTCCTGCACCCCAAAGCCAATGACGAATTCCCGATAGCCGGTGAGGGTGTCTTGATCGAGCTCGTGCAGGCGCCGCCAGAAGTTGTAAATTCACTGGGGCAAGTAGCCGCTGCGGCATGACATTTTTCACGTTTTGACACAAAAGCCACACAGTTCGGGATTTACCTGAGGGTTTTGTATACAAGTGCTCCGTAGACTGTTCTTTGCTTGGGGCCGCATCATCGGCTGATGGGCATTTAGGAGACAGTTTTGCTTCCAACCAACATTGCCAATCCGGCCTATTTTCACAAGGTCGTGGATTGCCAGTACGCCTGCCCGGCGCATACCCCCGTACCTGAATACATCCGCCTGATTGGCCAGGGCCGTTACAGCGACGCGTACATGGTCAACTGGGTGTCAAACGTGTTTCCCGGCATTTTGGGGCGCACCTGCGACCGGCCGTGTGAACCGGCTTGCCGGCGCGGCCGCGTGGAAGAAAGCGGTGTGCCCACGCCGGAGCCGGTGGCGATCTGCCGTTTGAAGCGTGTTGCCGCCGACATGAAGTCCGATGTGACGAAACGCATGCCGAAAATCGCGCCCAAGAATGGCAAACGCATTGCCTGCGTGGGTGCAGGGCCCGCGTCGCTCACCGTCGCACGCGATTTGGCCCCACTGGGCTACGACATCACCATCTTTGACAGCGAGGCCAAGGCCGGTGGCTTCATGTGGTCGCAAATACCGAGATTTCGCCTGCCGGAAACCGTGATCGACGAGGAAACCGGTTACATCCTGGACATGGGCGTGCATTTCAAAAACAACCAGCCCGTTGATTCCATGAAGGCGCTGCTGGCGCAGAATTTTGATGCGGTGTTTGTGGGTTGCGGCGCGCCGCGCGGGCGAGACCTGCAACTGCCCGGCCGCAAGGCGATCAAGGAAAACATCCACATCGGCATCGACTGGTTGGCGTCAGTCTCTTTCGGCCACATCACCAGCATCGGCAAACGCGTGATCGTGCTCGGTGGCGGCAACACCGCGATGGACTGTTGCCGCTCTTCGCGCCGCCTGGGCGGCAGCGACGTGAAAGTCATCGTTCGCAGCGGTTTTGAGGAG
The DNA here is from genome assembly GCA_031373455.1 of Rhodoferax sp. GTDB lineage: Bacteria > Pseudomonadota > Gammaproteobacteria > Burkholderiales > Burkholderiaceae_C > JANYCG01. Next base: position 4,507 of record JANMMR010000050.1, on the reverse strand, counting down.
ATGAAGGCCTCGCCTTGGGAGAAAGAAGACGCGCAGCACGAAGGCATCCCGATCATCAACTTTCATGTCCCCAAAACGTTTGAGCACGACAACGGCAAGCTGACCGGCATGACATTTGAAGTCGTCAAAGCCGTGTACAGCGAAAGCGGTGAACGCAGCCTGGTGCCCATTGGCGCGCCCGACGTACTCGTGCCATGCGACGCGGTGCTGATCGCGGTCGGCCAGGAAAATGCCTTTCCGTGGATCGAAAAGGACTGCGGCATCAGCTTCGACAAATGGGGTCTGCCGGTGCTGGACAAAACCAGCTTCCAGGCCAGCATGCCCAACGTGTTTTTCGGCGGCGATTCGGCCTTTGGCCCCAAAAACATCATCACCGCAGTAGCGCATGGGCACGAGGCGGCGGTTTCGATTGACCGCCTGCTCAATGGCGAAGATGTCAACCGCCGGCCCGATCCGATGACGAATTTGATGTCCGCCAAGATGGGCATCCACGAATGGGCCTACGACAACGACACCTCGAACGACCTGCGCTACAAGGTGCCATGGGCCAAAGCCGAGATGGCGCTAGCCAGCATCAAGGTGGAAGTCGAGCTGGGTTTTGACGCCGCCACGGCCTTCAAGGAGGCGCAGCGCTGTTTGAATTGCGACGTGCAGACGGTTTTCACACAAGACACCTGCATCGAGTGTGATGCCTGCGTCGACATTTGCCCGATGGACTGCATCACCTTTACCGCCAATGGCGATGAGGCCGATTTGCGCACCCGATTGAGTGCGCCCGCAACCAACCTCGCGCAAGACCTGTACGTCTCCGGGGTCATGAAAACCGGCAACGTGATGGTGAAAGACGAAGACGTGTGCCTGCACTGCGGGCTGTGCGCGGAACGTTGCCCCACAGGAGCCTGGGACATGCAGAAGTTCCTGTTGACCACCACGCAGGCCGGGCCGTCCAGCCGTGATCCGGCACGCCAACCAGCGCCGGTGCGCGAGGGAGTTACAGCATGAAAGCCGTCGCGCAGGGCCGCCCCAAGCAAGGCACGGCCCCCTGGGGGGCAGCGCAGTACGTGAAACGACAAGCGTGGGGGTCTTATGAAGCGCATTGAAGCCGTGAATGACTTCGTCATCAAATTTGCCAATGTGAATGGCTCGGGTTCAGCCTCGGCGAACGAATTGTTCGCCAAGGCGATCCTGCGCATGGGTGTGCCGGTGAGCCCGCGGAATATATTCCCCAGCAACATCCAGGGTCTGCCCACCTGGTACGAGGCCCGGGTTTGTGAAAAAGGCTACATGGGCCGCCGTGGCGGCATCGACATGATGGTGGCGATGAACCCGCAAACCTGGGACGCCGACATTGCCGAAATCGAGCCGGGTGGGTATTTGTTTTACGACAGCACCAAACCGCTGCCACCCTCCAAATTCCGCCCCGATATTCATGTGATCGGCATGCCGCTGACGGAAATTTCCAATGCGGTGTATCCCGACCCGCGCCAGCGCCAGCTGTTCAAAAACATCATCTATGTGGGTGCCCTGAGTGAGTTGCTCGGGGTTGAGGCTGAAGTCATCGAGAGACTTTTTGCCGAGCAGTACAAGGGCAAGGAGAAGCTGCTGGATTCCAACGTGCGGGCCCTTCACCTGGGCCGCGATTTCGCCCGGGAGCACCTCACCGTGCCGGTGGGCCTGCAGGTGAAGCGCTCGAACAAGGTGAGCGACCAAATCTTCATTGATGGCAACAGCGCCGCGGCCCTGGGCTGTGTTTACGGCGGCGCCACGGTGGCGGCCTGGTACCCGATCACGCCTTCGTCATCGGTGGCGGAGGCCTTCCAGAAATACTGCGCCAAATACCGCGTTGACCCGGCCACCGGGCAAAACAACTATGCCATCGTGCAGGCCGAAGATGAAATCGCTTCCATCGGCATGGTGGTGGGCGCCGGCTGGAACGGCGCGCGCGCTTTCACGGCAACCTCCGGCCCCGGCGTGTCCTTGATGACCGAGTTCATTGGCCTGGCGTATTTTGCTGAAATTCCGGTCACCATCATCAACGTGCAGCGCGGTGGGCCTTCCACCGGCATGCCAACCCGCACGCAGCAGGCGGACATCCTCGCCTGCGCTTACGCCTCACACGGCGACACCAAACACGTTCTCCTGTTCCCGGAAGACCCGACCGAATGTTTTGACCACGCCGCTGCCGCACTCGACCTGGCCGACCGCCTGCAAACGCCCGTTTTTGTAATGACCGATCTGGACATCGGCATGAACCAGCGCCTGTGCAAACCTTTCGCCTGGGAGGAAGGGCGCGTGCTGGACCGCGGCAAGGTGATGACCGCCGAAATGCTCGAAGCCGGCCGCGACTTTGGCCGCTACAAGGATGTGGATGGCGACGGCATTCCCTGGCGCACCTTGCCGGGCACCCACGCCACCAAAGGCAGCTACTTCACACGCGGCACCACCCGCGATGCCTACGCGCGGTACTCCGAGCGCGGGCCGGACTACATCTACAACGTCGAGCGGCTGCTCACCAAGTTTGCCACCGCCGCCACGCTGGTGCCGCCGCCAGTGATCCGCAAAGTCCGCCAGAAGACGCGCCTGGGCGTGATCTATTTCGGCTCGACCAGCCCGGCCATGCACGAGGCGCTGGACGCGCTCAAGCAGGTTGGCATCCACCTGGACGCGATGCGCCTGCGGGCTTTTCCCTTCCCCGAATCGGTGGCGCGCTTCATAGACGCGCACGAGCGCGTCTATGTGGTCGAGCAAAACCGCGACGCCCAAATGCACGCGCTGCTGGTGAACGAGCTGGACATCGACCCCGCGCGCATGGTGCGGGTGTTGCACTACGACGGCACGCCCATCACCGCGCGCTTCATCACCTCGGCGATCACGCAGCACGTGCACGCCTCTGCCGTTGAGCCGCAAGAGCCCAAGGCCAAAGCCGCAACCCTGAAGGACTTCGCATGACTTACCTGGCCAAACCCCGCATGCACCACCCGACCCTGGTGGCCAATGAGGTGGGCTACACCCGGCGCGATTACGAGGGCAAAGTCTCCACCCTGTGCGCCGGCTGTGGGCACGACTCCATCAGCGCCGCCATCGTGCAGGCCTGTTACGAGCTCAACATCGAGCCGCACCGTGTCGCGAAACTTTCGGGTATTGGTTGCAGCTCAAAAACGCCAGATTATTTTTTGGGTGCTTCGCACGGTTTCAACACGGTGCACGGCCGGATGCCTTCGGTATTGACGGGCGCCAACCTGGCCAATCGCGAGCTCTTGTACCTTGGCATTTCCGGCGACGGTGATTCCGCTTCCATTGGCCTGGGCCAGTTCGCCCATGCCATGCGCCGTGGTGTGCGCATGGTTTACATCGTGGAAAACAACGGCGTTTATGGCCTCACCAAAGGCCAGTTTTCGGCCACCGCAGACGCCGGGTCAAAAAGCAAAAAGGGCGTGGTCAACAGCGACAGCCCGGTCGACCTGATCGGCATGGCCCTGCAACTGGGCGCCACCTTTGTCGCCCGCAGTTTCTCGGGTGACAAGGCGCAACTGGTGCCCATCATCAAGGCCGCCATGGGCCACGGCGGCGCGGCCTTCATCGACGTGATCAGCCCCTGCGTGGCGTTCAACAACCACGCCGGCAGCACCAAAAGTTATGACTATGTGCGCGAGCACAACGAGGCCGTGAGCCGCATTGACTTCATCACCCGCCGCGATGAAATCACCACGCAATACGCGCCCGGCACCGTGGTAGACGTCGAACAGCATGACGGCAAGTTCCTGCGCCTGCGCAAACTTAAAGAAGACTATGACCCGACCGACCGCCTGGCCGCGATGCACCAGGTGGCAACCCACCAGGCGCGGGGCGAGGTGTTGACCGGCTTGTTGTACGTCAGCCCCGAGGCGGGTGATCTGCACGCCGCCTTGAATACCACGGCGACGCCCCTGAATTCGCTGGGCGCAGCGAAGTTGTGCCCCGGTGCCGGCGTTTTGGAGAAACTCAACGCCTCCATGCGCTGAAATTGGCTTTAGCGCGCGCTCAGGTCCTTGGCATTGGCCAGCAGTGTTTTGTCTTCGCGCATCTTGAACTTCGCAACCCTGTGGGTCGGTGTGTGCGGCAGTGAATCGACAAACACCACATAACGCGGCACCTTGATCGCCGCCAGGCGCTGGCGGCACCAGTCGGCAATGTCTTCATGTGTGGCGCTGTGTTGCGGGCGCAGCAACACGGCCACCAGGATGTCGTCTTCGCCCAGATCGCTGGGCACCGGGAGCGCTGCGGCTTCCAGCACCGCCGGGTGGTTTCCAACGACACGGTCCAGCTCGGCGCCCGAGATGTTTTCACCGCGTTTGCGGATGATGTCTTTCTTGCGCGCGACGAACCAGAAATAACCGTCGTCGTCCACATACGCGAGGTCGCCGGTCAAAAACCAGCCATCCCGAAATGCAGCCGTGGTTTGCGCTTCGTCGCGAAAATAGCCCTTCATCACGATCGGCGTTTTCACCACGAGTTCGCCGGTCCGGCC